>DATKMQ010000173.1 GCA_035541755.1 Syntrophorhabdaceae bacterium | reverse complement strand
CCAATAAAGACTACAGCGTATACGATACAAGCTTTGGAGCAAGGAGCTTATACGACGACTGGACAATAGGCGGCTCCATCGAAGCGGGTACCACCCTTCTTCCAAGAAACAACATTAAGACAGCTTTCCATTACAAAAGAGATACCCACAATGAGCGTAACACGGTTGGCAGCGACAATTTGCCCGAACCCTGGCAGAGATCCGATGATCTGATTAGCTCCTGGGGCATGGAAGACACCATTGATATCACCAAAAGTCTTTACTCAATTATCGGGGTTAGCCACGACAAAGCGGAGGGGCTTCGTGCCCGCGAATGGGATCCCAAGAATGTACCTGGTGGTTGGTTTGACTATGCGGTCGGCTCCACCTCGTCATGGAACCCTCAAGCAGGGCTCTTCTATCTGGTTTCCGATACGGGCAAGCTCCATGCCAGCGTCGAAAAGAAGACAAGGTTCCCTTCCATGAAAGAAAAATTTTCAGGAGGTTTCGGAACAAAACTGCCCAACCCCAGTCTGGCGCCTGAAAAATCGGTTAACTACGAGATTGGTTACGAGGATATGTTCCTGAAAAAGGTGCGGTTTAAGACCGCGGTTTTTCACAATGACATTACCAATGCCATTCAGTCCATCACGGTCGCTCCCAAAATAACGCAGAATCAGAATATCGGGGAGGTGCAGCAATACGGTATTGAAATAGAGGGAGTGGTATCTGTCACAAAAGACATCGAAGGAGGGCTCAACTATACGTATCTTGACAGGAACAATGAGACGCCTATCAACCAGTACAGCCCCACATATATCAGGCTGACCAGCGTTCCGGTGCACAAGATCTTTAGCTATGTGAAATACACAACCCCCCTCAAGGGATTAAGCACGTTAGTTAGCGTCGAGTATCTCTCGGATACCGGCACAACGTCTGATGGAATCTACAATACAGGGGCATTTGCACTTGTCAACATGAAAGCGTCCTACATCATACGAGAAGGATTGATGGTTGAAGCCGGCGTCAATAACGCTTTTGATCGGTATTACGAGTATGCGGTCGGCTACCCGGAACCGGGAAGAACTTATTTCGCAGGCGTGAGATATAGCTTCTGAAGAATCGTCATGATTGTAGATGAGACCGCAGATATCCTTCAAAGGCTTTATGGCAAAGCCCTGAACCACATAGTCATAGAGGGATTGGTTGTGGGCATATTCTTTACAGGGGTGAAGCTTTCGAGCGGGTCCGGGGGCGTCTCATACACGCCTGTCTCGGACATACACAAGAATCCCTGTTGTAGCAATATGCCTCTGCAGCTTGGCGCCCCTGGAAACCTCCGGGGCGCATCTGTTTCTGAAATACTGAATACATCAGATGACTCGCCGCTTCTCAACACAGTACGTCTCGTGGTATTGAACGCCCTTTCTTCTCGTTTCTTTACCAAGAATCGATACATTATGGCAAACAACCGCGACGTTCTTGATGTCGTCAACCTCAAATCCGTAAAAAGAATAGCCATGGTGGGGGCTATTAGTCCTATTCTGTCGCGACTCAAGATTATTGATGGGATCGGGCTTTACGTGATCGAAAAGAAGAGGCAGTCTCTCCATAAGGATGAAATACGATACTACGTACCGTCGAAGAAAGCCGGAGAAATAATTCCACGCTGCGATACGGTGATCATTACCGGTGCATCGGTGGCTAACGGAACTATCGATGAACTCCTCGGCTATACGAGTCCCGACGCACGGGTGATCGTCACAGGACCCACGGTCAGCTTCCTGCCCGATGCGCTATTCCAAAGGCATGTGCATATCGTGAGCGGGGCCATGGTGACCGCCGTCGACAAGATGCTCGATATCCTTGCACAAGGAGGAGGGGCGTACCACCTCTTTCAAGCTTCCTGTTTGCGAAAGATCAATATCATCCGGGATGAAAGGAACGATCAAGCTAATTCATGAACAAAAAGATTGGATCAATACGCAAAGAGTTCGTTCTATCGCTTCTCGTCCATTTTGTGGTACTAAGCGCCGCGATCGTGTTGGCCGGCCAGTTTGACAAAAAACTCGATGCCCCTGTGGTTGTCTTTTTGAGCGATGAAATGCCGGGCGGCAATGGCGGCAGCGGCATAAAGGATGTGGGCTTTCAGATAAAGAAGGGGCAACCATCGCCCGTGGCTCACAGGATAATGGCCGCGAAGGCCGCTCAAGTCCTAACCGAGCAAGCCGTAAGCATCGACAGGAATAAGGCAGACAACGCTCAACCCAAAACTGCGCCATTGGATGCGCCATCCGTGGAAAATGTTGTGACGGCAACTACCGTGCCGGCCGGTTCGCCCACGGGGACAGGTTCAATCGGAGGCGGCTCGGGAGGACCGGGTGGTGGCGGATTCGGCGTGGGCTCGGGCGGCGAGGGAGGCAGCGGAGGTGGCACGGGAAGAGGCCACGGCACCGGTTCGGGTGACGCAAATCTCCTCATCGAGCAATATCTCGCGGAACATTACGCCTACATCAGGGATCTCATTATGAAACATCTTACCTACCCTCAGATAGCAAAGAGGATGGGATGGAAGGGAAAGGTTGTGGTCTCCTTTCTCATTAAGGAAAATGGCAGCGTTGAGAACTCGAGAATCATTGTCAGCTCGGGGCACGAGGTGCTCGATAAGAACGTGCTGGCGGTGATCAAGGAGGTGCAGCCTTTCCCAAGGCCGCCCATGAAGGCGGAACTTATCATGCCTGTTACGTACAAGTTGGAGTAGAGATAGATCAATCAAATGCAAAGGAGATGCTCCTATGGATAGGGATAAACTGGATTTGGAAATGTGTCTGGAGCGAGCAAAACAATTTCACGGAGACCTCTGTGCCGGAATTACCCTGGGCACTCGTATGTCAATCATAGGGCTCAAAGCCATTGGCATTGACGATCCCAAAGGAAAAGACAGAAAAGATCTTATTGTCTTTGCCGAGACGGACAGGTGTGTGACCGATGCCTTGCTTGCCACAACGGGATGTCATCCAGGCAAAAGAACCATGAAGATCCTCGACTACGGCAAGATGGCCGCTACCTTTGTAAACCTGAAGACCGGCAAAGCGGTCCGGGTGAACGTAAAGAATAAAGACGGCAACAAGAAGCAGACCCGCGAAGAGATCGAGCAAAGTCCTCATACGGACGCATATCTCACGATGCCGGCCGAAGACCTCTTTAATGTCGTGGAGGTTTCCGTGGATCTGAAGCCTCAAGATTTACCGGGTAAGCCGCTCCATGTGGTCACATGCGCCTCCTGTGGAGAGCGGATCATGGACATGAGAGAAGTTATCCAAGATGGAAATACCCTCTGTAAACCCTGCGCGAGCAACAGCTATTACTATGAGCCGCTTGGTTCTCAAGCGAGACCAAAGGTGTAAAAAAGTCCGCCGCAGGCGATACCAGGAGATAGATGATCGATATTCAGACCATAGATTGGAATGAAGTGTGGAAGGCAAAGAAAGCAACACGCCCTTATCCTACCCGCGACTCCGCATCCTGGGATAAACGGGCGCCTTCTTTTGCCGAGCATGTAGCGAAAACTGCGTACGCCGAAGCATTCTTGAAAATAGTTAATCCCAAACGCAACTGGACTATCTTTGATATGGCCTGCGGGGCAGGAACGCTCGCCATTCCTTTCGCAAAACGTGTAAAGGCGATCACAGCCGTAGATTTTTCCGAGGCTATGATCCGTATCCTCAGGGAGCAGTGCCACAGGTCAGCAATTTCAAATATCAGGACCATCAATGCGAGCTGGGCAGATGATTGGGGCAGAGCAGGTATAGGTCTCCACGATGTGGCGATCGCTTCGCGTTCTCTTGTGGTGGATGACCTCCGTTCAGCCATCCTGAAGCTGAGCAGCATGGCAAAAAGACGCGTCTATATTTCTACGATCGTGGATGACGGGCCCCATGACCGGCGCGTATTCGAGGCCATAGGCAGAGAGCTGAACATCGGCCCTGACTATATATACACGTACAATCTCCTCTATCAGATGGGGGTGAGGGCGAATATCGATTTCATAACCGAGAGGAACCACAAGGCATACAAGAGACGCCATCAGGTTGTTGAATCCATGAAATGGATGCTCGGCGATATGACCCCTGAAGAAGCAGAGAAGCTCAACGAGTATCTGGACAAACACCTGGTTTACGATGCGGGATGGTGGATGCTCAATTACGAAAAGCCAATCACCTGGGCGGTAATCTGGTGGAACAAGGATAGCCATAGTTAATTTCGCAAAATTTCATAAGGAGGAAGGCGGCAATGAAATGCATTTTCAGAAGAACATTATTTTCTGTACTCATACTCGGGATCTTTCTCATATCTCAAATGGCGTTTGCTCAGGAAAAGACAGAACAAAAGGACCCACAAAGCACTCAAAAAACATCGGGAGATCAAGCGGCGCAAAAAGCTGAGGCTGAGACCCCGCAGAAGACCCTTCCCAAGAGTTCGCATAACCTTGAAGAGATTACAGTAACCGGTAAGAAGATTGCAGAGCCGGTGACAAGCCCATACGCGGTGGCCGAAAGCAGCAAGCTTCAGACCAACACCATCACGAGCGAACAGATCGAGGCCCTGCACCCAGAAACCGTCTGGGATGTGATAGAACAACTGCCCGGCATGGAAGTGACCTTTCAGGGAAGACAGCACATGGAGTTCTCCAATATGAGGGGTACAGGCAATTTCGGGATCATCCTGGACGGTGTCTACGTTTCGCAGATTGATCGCATACTTCAGACCCTTCCTGTGGATGCCATCGAGTCTGTAACAGTCATGCGGGATTCCACGGCACTCACGCTCGGCCCTCTCACCAACTTTGGCTCAACCACCGGCGACTCGAATCAGGGTTTCATCATTATCAAGACCAAACGGGCTGCAAAACTTGAAGGCGGCACGGTGGCAAGCTACGGAAGCTTTCATACCGAAAAGGAGCACCTCTACCAGGGGTCTAAAATCGGCAATTTTGATTACCGGGTAGCCGGCACCTACAACAACACGCTCGGGAAATCGAACTGGTACAACGCAAGCCGCAACGAATCCGCCCTTCTTCGGGGCGGATATACACGGTCTGACCTGGAAGCCGATGTACTCTACTACGCAAGCCGCGGCATGCGAGAATTCGAGCGTGGTCTAATCCTGCAGCCTGGCGGAACCGGGCCGGTCGGGACCCTCGACACGAGCAAGTGGAAGATAGACCCTCTCATCTCAAACATGTTTGCCGCCAACTTGAGCAAACACTGGAACGATACACATACGACGAACTTCAGTTATGCGTACAACGGCATCATCGTTACGAGTATGACGACCAATTTCCCTGACGGAAAGGGTCAAAAAGTGACCTTTTCAGATCAGGACAGCCGCAGCCAGAGCTTGAGCTTGAGACACGTCCTCACTTCTCACAACAATATTCTGAAGGCCGGAGGCCAGTGGAACGACCAGGTTTTCCCTGCCGCAAACGCTCCAAGTTCAGCAAGTAGAAGCGACGAGGACTTGTTCGGCCTCTTCGCCCAGGATGAGTACCATATGTTGAATGACAGAATGACCGTAGACGCAGGTATCAGAGTGGACAAGGAACTCTATTACGATAGTCCTGTAACATATAGGCCGGTGAACGAATGGTCGAGACCGGTATACGCCTACACCGTGGGCACCGCATTCAAACTCATCCCAAAGCTCACGCTCACCGGACGATATGCCTATACGGAGAATTATCAATCCGGATATCAGGACAGCGTTTCCAAGACGGTCCTGCCCGTTGAAAAGCGGTCCCGATACGAAGGCGGAGTTCTCGCAAACCTGTACTCTTTCCTGAATCCGTGGCTCACCATTTACTACTACGACACGGCAAACCAGAAGACGAGTACAACTGTCGGCGGTCAATCCTCCTTTATCGACCCGTCCACAGGAGACGAGATCGATTATGTGACCACAACGAACATAATAACCAGGGGAGCAGAATTCGGCTCATCCGGAGAGGTGTTCAAGTCCTCTACGTACGGCACCCTCATTTACCGCATCCAGTACACTTACGTTACAACCAACGACCTCTCCACCAATAGGAGTATGGGTCACAATTTTGCGAGCGGCGTCATCAGCTACAAATACAAGAATTTCGACGCCAACTTCAGCGCGCGGACTGTGGATACCCACGGCCAGAGCACTTCCCCCATAGGGACCATATACTATGAACTGGGCGGCTATCAGCGCTATGACGCCAACGTAGCGTACAATTGCAAACTCTTAAACAGGGACACAAGGATCACGCTATACGGACGAAACCTGGGTAACACCCACTATGCCACCCGATACGTGACGGGCACATACAGAGACCCCGGTCTTCAAGTCGGGGTGCAGCTTGCCTACAGCTTTTTCTAACATCCAAAGGAAAATGAGAGATCGTCGTGAAGAACTTCTCGGCGACGAGGATTAGATGGGACTAATAAGAATATGAAGATGGACGTCCAACAATTCGACAGGATCGCTCGGGAGGCGTTCGCTCCTGTTTATGTCTTCATCGCGCAACAGATAGCAGAAAGAACGGGCATCACAAATGGCGTCTGTCTCGATGCGGGATCGGGCGGCGGCTATCTTTCCCTGGCCCTCGCACGCATTACAGACCTTGACATACTGCTCCTCGACAGTTCGGAGGAAATGATCGATATCGCAAATCAAAACATCGCCGCATCCCACTTCAAAGCAAGGATGTCCGTTCTCCGCGGTGATGTGCATGAAATTCCCGTCAATGACCAATCTATCGATCTTGTCGTAAGCAGGGGCTCGGTATTCTTCTGGGAGGACAAGGCAAAGGCATTCCATGAGATATACCGGGTTCTCGCTCCGGGCGGACGGGCTTTCATCGGAGGGGGTTTGGGCTCACCGGAAATCCAGGCGCAGGTCATGGCAAAGATGAGGGAAATCAATAAAGCGTGGTCCGGTCCTATGAAGAGAAGTAGAAATCATGAAACTGAATACCGCAAAGCACTGCAACAGGCCGGTATCAAGAATTGCTCCGTAACAAGAAGTGAAGTGGGCCTGTGGATTGAAATGTGGAGATGAAAACGCTGAACTGATGAGGAGGTAGCATCAATGTTGAAACAGAGAAACTTTGGTATCATTGCACTAATAATAGCACTCCTTGTACCGGCTCTTACTTCACTGTCTACCGCGAACGCGCGGGAGGTTGTCGATATGGCCGGCCGCACGGTGACCTTACCGGATTCTATCGGGAAGGTATATGCGCCCTCGCCCTATGGCTCCTTCATCATGTACTCTGTGGACCCGTCCATGTTGCCGGGGCTCAATCTCTCCATAAAAGATGAGGACAAAAAATACTTCCCGAAAGAGGTGGCCAATCTGCCGGTTATCGGATCTCTCGGGGGTCAGGGTCAGGCCGCCAATGTTGAAATACTGCTCAAGGCAAAACCGGATTTGTTGATCATGTGGTCGGCAAACAAATCCGCGATTAACGAAAGATCGGAAGAATCGATAAAGAAGCTCAACATACCCTTTGTCTACGCCGTGGCCGAGAGTCTTTCCGACTACCCCGAGGTCTATTTGTTCCTCGGTAGACTGCTCAAGAGAGAAGACCGGACCAAACAGTTAAGCGGCTATTTCCGAAAAACACTCGATGATGTGAAGAACACGGTAAGCAAGATCCCCGCCGAAAAAAGACCTACGGTCTACTACGCTGAAGGTGTGGACGGCCTCAGCACGGAATGCAATGACTCGATCCATGTGGAACTGCTCCAGCTCGCAGGCGACAGGAATGTCCATCGCTGCCACACATCGAGTCACGTGGGGTTTGAGAAGGTCTCAATGGAGCAGATCATGCTTTATAACCCCGATGTCATCGTAGCGCAGGAAAAGGTTTTCTACGATAAGGTCGTCAGGGAAAAGAGCCCGGTATGGCAGAATATCAAGGCGGTGAAGGAAGGGCGCGTCTATCTCATCCCCAGACACCCCTTTAACTGGTTCGACCGCCCTCCGTCGTTCATGCGTATCCTTGGTCTTAAATGGTTAATGAATTGTCTCTATCCGAATGACTACCGGATCGACATCGTCAAAGAGGCCCGTGACTTCTATCGGCTCTTTCTCGGGACGAGTCTTTCTGAACAGGACATAAGGCAGGTGATATATCAGCAATGAGGGGGCGTACGTGGCGTCGGTGCATTTTTTGACATATGAATGCCGCCGGGAGCAGAAGCTCATACCCGGCAAAGAGCATCGTATCGTGGGGCGAATAAGAAACGGGGGTGCCACAAGGTTGCATGCATTATCTCGTAAATGGGCCCTTATCTTCTTAACGGTCTTGTGCATTGTCGCTGCCGCACCCTGCGCCAGGGCACGGGAAGTGGTCGATATGGATGGTTGTAAGATAACCGTTCCTGACAGAGTAATAAAAGTATATGCTACTTCGCCCCCTTCGACATATATGCTCTACGCCATGGATCCGGACGTACTCGTGGGCCTCAATTTTCCCCTTAAGGAACAGGAAAGGCGGTTTCTCCGAAAAAGCGTCACGACCAAGCCGGTCATAGGCGGCTTTTTCGGCCAGGGCCAGACCGCAAATCCTGAGCTGATCTTAAAGGCAGACCCTGATGTGATCATCATGTGGAGGCAAAAGGGGTCCATGGGAAAGAGCATGATGGAAGAAGAGATGATGAAGAAATTCCCCATCCCTAAATTTCACGTTCAGGTTGATAGCCTCAAGGATTACGAAAAAGCTTTTATTTTCGTTGGAAGGCTTCTGGGAAAGGAAGACAGGGCAATGGTCTTGAGCAAGTATGGAAGAGATGCGTTGACCGACGTGCAAAAAAAAATCGGGTCTATACCCGCTTCAAAGAGAGTGAGGGTCTATTACGCCGAAGGCCCTGATGGTCTGAGTACCGAATGCGATACATCGTGGCACGGCGAACTAATAAACCTCGCCGGCGGGGTAAACGTACACCGGTGCGACATAAAGGACCAGATGGGCATGGAGAAAGTAAATCTCGAACAGGTAATCGCGTACAATCCGGATCTGATTGTGGTGCAGGAAGACACCTTTTTTGACGCCATTTTCAAAGACCCCCGATGGCAGACCGTAAAGGCTGTCAAAGACAAGCGGGTCTATCTTATCCCCAAGGCCCCCTTCAACTGGTTCGACCGCCCTCCGTCGTTCATGCGCTTCCTGGGCGTAAAGTGGTTTGCCAATTGCCTCTACCCTAACGAATACCCCATCGACATAGTCGGGACCGCAAAGAAGTTCTACAAACTGTTTTTGGGCATTGATCTTTCCGACGAAGAAATCAGAAAGGTGATCTATCCATGAAGCACGGCAAAACCTTTTTCCCTTTTCTTGCGCTCCTGCTTATAGGCGTAGCGGGCTTCTCGCTCACGCTTGGTAAATACCCGCTCGCGGCGGGCGATATTAGCCGTTTCCTTTTTTTCAAAATATCCGGTGTGGGGAACATTGAACGTGAGCGGCTTCTTTTACTCGAAAACCTTCTCATCGATATCCGCTTGCCTCGTATCCTTGCGGCCATCCTCGTCGGCGCTTCGCTTTCCGTCTCAGGGGCAGCCTTCCAGGCCATGTTCGTGAACCCCCTGGTTTCGCCTTCGCTCCTCGGCGTGCTTGCCGGCGCTTCATTCGGGGCAGCGGTGGGCATGGTCTTTTCTAAAAGCTGGGTCGCTGTGCAATGCTTAACCTTTGTTTTCGGGTTCATGGCGGTACTTGTCTCTGTGGGCATAGCCAAGATGCATAAGGGAAATACTGTCCTGCTCCTCGTTCTTGGCGGTGTTATCAGCGGCGCTCTTTTCACCTCTCTTCTTTCGATCATCAAATACATCGCTGACCCGTATAACCAGTTGCCAGCCATCACGCAGTGGCTCATGGGCGGGCTATCACTTGTTGACAGAAAAACACTACTCGCTGCAGGCATCCCACAGGTGGCGAGCATTATCCTCATAACACTTTTTTCCGGGTATCTCAATGCGCTGAGTATGGGCGACGAGGAAGCACGGGCGCTCGGCATTCCCGTGGAATGGGTTCGCATGCTCCTTATATTCTTCGCGACGCTTATGAGTGCGCTCACAGTCGTGCTCGCCGGGATGATCGGCTGGGTTGGGCTTATCATTCCTCATATCACCCGTATGCTCGTCGGTCCCAACAACAAGGTGCTTGTCCCCGCGAGCGCCTTGATCGGGGCTCTTTATCTCGTTGTTGTGGACGATGTTTCGCGCATGCTCTTCAATGTAGAGATCCCTATCGGAATCACCACGTCACTTATCGGCATACCATTTTTTGCAATGATATTGAGAAAGGCCAAAAAAGGATGGAACTAAAACCATTGATCGAAGTGCAAGGGGTATCTTTCGGCTATACCCAAAAGAACGTGCTGAACGATATCAACTTCACCGTCGCAGAGGGAGAGATCCTTACGTTGCTCGGGCCCAACGGATGCGGAAAGAGCACCCTCATCAAGATCATGCTCGGCCTTATCCGCCCGGCCGAGGGCAGAATTTTCTTTGACGGTGAGGATATTGCACAGCTTGGCTCCAAGTTTCTCGCCAGAAAAATAGCTTACGTGCCGCAGACACATAAAAGTTCTTTTCCCTACACGGTTATGGATGTGGTGCTCATGGGGAGGATACCCCACAAAACTTTCTTCTTCAGATACTCCAAGGAGGATATGAGCGTGGCCGGTGATGCAATCCAAAGGCTCGCCATAGCGCACCTCGCGGACAGAGCTTATACGGAGATAAGCGGTGGAGAGAGGCAACTCACCTTGATCGCCCGGGCGCTCGCCCAGGGCGCCAGGACATTCATCATGGACGAACCGGCGAGCGGCCTCGATTACGGGAACCAGTTGAGACTCCTCGATCAGATCATGAAGCTTTCGAGGCAAGGATACACCTTTATCAAATCAACCCACTCGCCGGAGCATGCGCTCTGGGTCGCCCACCGCGCAATCATGATAAAGAACGGCGCCATTATGGCAGATGGTGCATGTGGCGACATAATTAGCGACGAAAATCTATTCCATCTCTATGACGCAAGAGTCAACGTACTGAAGCTTAATGGTTCTTTACGCGTTTGCGTTCCGGAGAGTATATGCAGCTAAGCGGGATTTGACAATCGTTAGGAGCAACCGGTGCGGCGTGCAGTTTTGTTATCCGTCGTCGCATCTTTAAACGGATATAGCAAAACTGGAGACGGCATAAGCCTGTGAGCTGAAATGATTGATGAGGATGCAAATTGTGAATCAGATGACCCAACAAGATAATAACGCCGCTTTGACTAACGATAAAACAAGCCTCGGCGTAGACAGTCGTCTTTTTTGGGACGAAAAGGCGTCAGAGTATACCCTTCCCTTCGAGGAAAAGACTGTGGCACGAACGAACCAGGTTATCGATCTTTTAGAGCGTAAAGGCATTATCGTCGCAGGAACGCATATTCTCGACGTAGGCAGCGGCCCGGGAACCTTCGCACTTCCCCTGGCTTTGCTTGGAGCGTCGGTTACGGCACTTGACATATCCGACAAGATGCTTTTGCGTCTCATCGCGGAAGCTCAGCGCGTCGATGTAACGGTCGCAAGGACCGTCCGGGCTTCCTGGAAAGAAATTGATCCAGACACGGAAGCACTCTCGGGGGCTTTCGACATTGTTCTCACGGCCCTGTCCCAAGCAGTAGAGGACGAAGAAGATATTCTAAAGATGGAGAAGTGTTCCAGGCAATGGTGCGTCTACATAGCAACAGGTAAGATACAACGTCACCCCACCTGCAACAAGATACGGCGGATGCTCAGCCTGTCTCTCAACCCCAGGCCAGACATTCGTAACATTCGAAAAACGCTTAAGCAGATGGGAAGAATCTTTTCGTATACATCTTTTCCGATTACCATAGAGGAAACGAAAACCATGCAGGAGCTGGCTCTAGACCTGGCAAGAAGCGTGGAAGCGCAGGGACGAGGAGTTGACCAATCACGAATCTTAACCGCCATTGCCACTCTCTTCAGGGATCGCGAACAACATGAATCTGTCCAGTGCAAAAGACGCAGTGTTACCGGAGTGCTAATATGGAGGGGCAATGAGAAATAACCGCCTCGCCACTCGGCCATCCCGGCGTCTCAAGGCCTCATTTTTCTTTGTTCTCTTTGTTCTCTTTGTTGGTTCTTCTTATACGGCTTCGTGTGCCCGTGAGATAACGGATATGGCGGGCCGAAAAGTCGTGGTGCCAGACAGGATCACAAAAGTCTGCGGGGACTGGCCAATCGTAATGTATCTCATCTACGCAATCGATCCCACTCTCCTTGCAGGAATAAGCGCACCTTTTACAACAGAACAGAAGAAATATTTGTCTCCTGAGGTGGAAAAACTCCCCGTGGTTGGGGGATTTTTCGGGCAGAGCGCTACAATAACCATGGAAGCCCTTCTCAAAGCAAAACCCGATGTAGTAGTCGCTGAAATGTGGGGTAACATGGAACTCAATGTGCCATCAGAGAAACTGCTCGCCAAACTCGGCATCCCTGTGGCGTACGTGAAGATCGATAAGACGAGCGATTACCCTGCCGCCTTTCTCTTCCTTGGGAATCTCCTTGGACGTGAAAAACGGGCGCGCACCCTTGCCGATTACGGTGATCGGGTACTTAAAGAGACGGCCCGAACAAGAGACCTTATCCCTCAGGTCGAGCGACCCCGCGTCTATTATGCGGAAGGAATGAGCGGGCTTTTTACGGAATGTGATACGTCCATTCATGCAGAGCTTATCTCGCTTTCAGGTGCAACAAACGTCCATCGGTGCAGTGATGGCAGGTTTAAAGTGAGGGGCAGGGAGCCCGTCTCGTTGGAGCAAGTGCTTCGCTATGATCCCGAGGTAATTATAGCGACAGAGCCTGCTTTCTACGGGAATGTCTTCAAAGACGAGCGGTGGCAGAATGTCAGGGCGGTCAAAACAGGCAGGGTTTATCTATCCCCGACAATGCTTCTCAATTGGTTCGATAGACCGCCCTCATTTATGAGGCTCTTGGGCATCAAGTGGCTCATGTGGCGTCTCTACCCTGAACGGCACCACACAGACATAATAGGGGAGGCCTGCAAGTTCTACCGGCTCTTCCTTGGAATAAATGTACCGGAAGAGACGATGAAAAGGGCCCTGTTTCCGTAAGTAATAGTGCCATCGATATGTATTAGAAAGGAATATCAACGAATGCGAGCACCTGTTCCACCACATTCTATTATTCTCAAGAGGAGGAAACCACTATGTCACGGATTTTCTGCTTACTGTTGTTAATTGCACTATTGTTCTCCCCCGTAGCAGGATCGGCAGCGGAAAAAGCAAACGCTTCGCCGGGAGGACCGACGGCTTCATCCGAGGAGAGTAAGACGCACGAAAAGGGCATTGTTCTTCCTGAAGTAGTCGTAACCGCTACGAAGACCAATGCCCCGGCAGAATACTCTCCATTCACCACGTACACGGTTGATCGTGAAAACATAGAATCTCAGCCCGACTATATCATCCCAAACTATGGTCAGCTTATTCAGGATTTACCTGGTGTATTTGTCGGCCAGGCGCCAAATAAGAATCCGGCCTGGGTAAATCTCCGGGGAACAGGCGATTTTAGTGCGAGGACCGTCTATCTCATCGACGGCATGCCTGTTGGATCCTCGATATCGTTTACCAATACCATTAACAGGAATGATATAGAGAGAATCGACGTTGTCATGGGTCCCTCATCCGCCCTTTATGGCGCCAACGCATCAGGCGGCGTTGTGAATATCATTACGAGGCAGGGTAAGAAAGATATGGGGTCTACACTTTCCGTCGGATACGGCAGCAACAATACGAAGCGCCCTTACGCCAGCACGGGTGGGGCATTTAGACAGGGAGATAACCAGTTCCACTATTATCTCTCCTATGCCGGCGACTATTCGGACGGATATAGCAATATTCCTATCGACAATACGCGGAGGATATATACAAAGAGTCCTTCGACCCTCACGACTGCGACGGTGGACAGCGCGGATTATAGCAGTACATATCTGTCGGGAAAGGCTGGCTGGATTGGAAGGGACGGAGCAAGCTTCACGATTGCATATAACTACGCCCTTCTCAACATCAACGGCGGCCAGCCCAATCTGATTCCTTTGGACAGCGGGAAACAGGGCCTCGGAAGTGTCCGGTTTCAACTTCCTGTTAGTAACATAATGAAGATCACTTTTTCCGGAGGATACCAGGATTGGGATAGACCGGCCAAGACCGATTACGGCATTTCTCAAGTCGGTTCGAAGCTTGTATTTGATTGGAGGAAGCGTTACTCGCAAGAATCGAAAGTGACGAGGACGCCCCTGGAACTCCAGGACGATTTTTACCTGGGGAAGAACAACATTTTAACAGCTGGAACCTTCTACAGCAGAGAAAGGATTGGATCAGATACAAACACGTGGACCACTGGGGCAGCCGTTTCCGGGACCGATTATAAAACGGACCAAGAGGCCTTTTACCTCCAGGACCAAGCTTTATTCCTTGACAAAAAGCTCTCTCTGCTGATGGGTGCTCGGTATGATAATTGGAAATTCCACGATATCTACGATAGCGCTTCAACACCGAACTATCTGAAGGACTCTTCCAGTAACTATACTACCTATCGGGGAGGAGCAAAATATCGGATCAACGATCAGTTCGCTATTAGATCATCTGCCGGTACGGCATTCTATCCCGGCCTCCCCACGTGGTACTTTCAAAATACTACCACCGGGACCACGTGGCGTGTAGCGAATCCTGACTTGAAACCGGAAAAGACCTGGATGGTGGATCTTGGATTGGAAGGGCAGCTGAAAAAAACAGGCACTTCTTTCAACATGACCACATATTACGGGAAGATCGAAAATATGTTTTCAGGCGTCTATAGTCCCAGCCCGACTGTCCCCGGCGTATCGCTTCTGAAGATCCAAAACATAGGCAAGGTGGAGATCTATGGCCTTGAAACTCAGATAAATCAGATCATCACGGATCAATTTTCAGCTGTCATGAATCTGACCCTGAATAAATCTCTTATCATAGAGGATCCCGCCAATCAAGGAAACCAGGTGGCCAATACCCCCAGTTTCATGGGCAACGCGGGAATACAATACATGAACCCCAGGCTCATGAGTGGAAGCCTCATATACCGATACGTGGGCAACCAATTCTACGACAATGAAAATACCAGACTTCCTTTTTACAGTATGGACTCCTACCAGACGGTCGATCTAAAGATATGGCGCGATTGGAAACTAACGGAAAGAACCATACTAAAGACTGCTCTTACGGTTGAAAATCTCCTGGATAGGCAATTTGCCCAGGAATATGTATATCCCAACCCTGGCCGGACGATTATGGGCGTAGTAAGCGTCAACTTTTGATCCCAATTCGAGTGGGGTGATATGAAAAATAGCATGCTCCCAAACGTTGATAAGGCGATCGCGTCCCTTCTTGAGACTGTGGAACCCCTGAAACGCGTAGTGACAGTGCTTCTGGAGGATGCCGACAACAGGGTGCTCTCCAAGAATGTTGTTGCGCCTATGGACTATCCGCATTATGATCAGTGTATTCTGGACGGTTATGTTCTGCGAGCCCTTGATACCGTTGGCTGCGGGGAGGGTTCCGAGAGGGTGCTGCGCGTAACCACAGATGAACACATCGCTAGTGGTTGTTGTGTGCTGGCGCACACGGGGAGCGCGTTGCCTGGAGGAGCCGACGCGCTTCTCCCTCTTGAAGACGCCAAGGAAAGGGACGGCTGTGTTCTTGTTTCCAAAGAAGTAACAAAACATCAATGGATCTGGCCCCGGGGTGGTGGACTAGCCAGGGGTGACTGTGTAAATAAAGAGGGGCTGCAGCTGAAGCCTGTTGACATTGCCATGCTTGCCAAGCTGGGGGTGGGCGATGTCGAAGTATACGACAGACCCCGTGTTTTGATCGTACCCACCGGTGATGAGTGCGTAAAAAGGGGTGATCAGATTTCTCCGGGATTCGTTTACGAAACGAACGGACTCATGTGTAGTCTCCTTGTTGAACGGTATGGCGGCTGCCCCACGCTCCACGAGATCGTTCCCGACGACGAAACACAACTCAAAGAGGTTTTGATGGACGGAACCGATTACGATCTCATTATCACCATAGGCGGGAGCTCCAAGAGTAAAAGAGACCTCATGGAACAGGTGATATCGTCAATGGGGGAGGTACTTTTTCATGGTGTGGCCCTACACCCTGGAAACCATATGGGCACAGGTCTTATACGAAATGGGGAGAAGACGATACCGGTAATCTTTCTTCCCGGTTATACCGAATCATGCGCCGTCGCTGCTTTCATGTTTGTTGACGCTGTTGTCAAAAAGCTCGGTCATTATCCCCCGTCATCCCGCACCGGACATCAGGCGCAACTGATAGGGAGAGCAACTGCTTCTCTCGGAGTACGAGGGGTGCGAAAAGTTAACATTCACGACGGCAAAGCGAGGCCGATCAAGATGCTTGGCGAATCCAATTTAATGGGGAAGTATGGATATATTATGATTCCGGAAGATCGGGCCGGTCTGGAGGCAGGAGAGTTTGTGGAGATAATCTACTTTGAATGAATCATTCTTAAGGAAAGGGACAAGAAAGTGGAACAATCTCTCAAGAGAATAGTTGTACTGTACGGGACAAAATATGGAAGCACGAAACGATACGCCCAATGGATAGCGGAAGAAGTCGGGGCTGACATCTTCGAAATCTCGGCATTTGACCCGCCCTTTCTGAAGCACTATTCAACGGTTCTCTTTGGATCTCCCGTGTATATGGGAAGGATAAAACATATAAGTTTTGTAAAGCGTAACTGGAAGATCCTATGTGAAAAGAAACTTGCAATCTTTGCTGTTACAGGAGTTCCATCTAATGATCCAAGACAAGACAAAGTGTTCCGGGCCAGTCTTCCCGTGGATATACGAAAGAAGGTAACATACTATCCGCTTCGAGGCGCATTCAATTACGGTAAGCTGAGCTACATCGACAAGATTCTTATGAGCGGACCAAGAATAAGGCTTCAAATAGATTGGTGGCTGAAAAAGGACGAGAAAGCAAGGGAGATGCTGGCCAGATTTTTTAGTCCACTTGATTGGACAGACTGGATCGCGATACAGCCGGTGGTGAGTTTTGCCAGACAGCTAGTACAGGATTAAGATGAGCGTGACGCAGAAAAAGGGAATGAATTGAACGGTGACCATGGTGCAGATAGTCCGTCCGGATGACTCTAAGGAGAAAACATTCCTGGTAATCGTTATATCGTTGGATTCGCTCCCTTATGCCGAATCTGTGAACCGGCGGATAGCATCAGCGGAGAGGTAAACCATGCATTGCAGTTACTGTGAACGACGATGTGAGCTAAACGAAAGCAAGACGGGCTTTTGTCGGATGTATGCGGTCTCGGAAGGAGCCATCAAAGAGAGATTTCCTCACCGCTGGAGCTCCTGCGGGGCATCACGGCTCGAATCTATCCCGTTCTATCACGCGTATCCTGGGAGCAGGTGCCTAGCGATCGGCACCTTAAGTTGCAATTTCAGGTGCAAATACTGCTCGAACGCCTTCGTCGCAAAAGAAGATCCCGCGATTCAGCAGGAGCTCTTATATAACCTCTCACCCCGAGAATTGGTGAACATGGCGAAGAAGCTCAACTGTTCGAGTATTGTATTCAACGTCAATGAACCTACTGTGTCCATCCCTTCACTCATGGATCTTGCGGAGGAGGCAAAGGCTTCCGGTCTGCCCATGGGGTGTCTTACCAACGGTTACATGACCGTGGAATCAACGGAGCTTCTGGCATCGATCTTCTCATTTTTTAACATTAGCCTCAAGGGGATCTCTTTCCATTTCAACAAGACCTATATAGGCATCAACTTTACCAAACCCGTGCTCCGTAATATCAGACGACTGGCACGGGATCGTCATGTGGAGGTGACCACGCCCATCATAGAGGGAGCAAACGACGGGGATATCGATACCATAGTGGACTTTCTTTCGGAAGTCGACAGGGAGATACCCTGGCATGTATTTCGTCTTCTTCCAGAAGACGAAATGACGGGTGATAAGTATCCCGACATTCGGGCCATAGACGCAGCGCTTAAGTCTGCGCGAAAAAGGCTACCATACATCTATTTTCACAACTTTGTGGGCTCCGAATGGGTGGATACCCTGTGTCCCGCCTGCGGGACCGTGGTCATAGAGCGGTTCAGCCTGGGCTGCGGTGGTGACAAACTCAAGCGCTTAAACGGCGAAGGAAAACTCTGTCCAACGTGCGGACATGGGATTAAACTCCTAACCGGCACAATTCGTGATGACTTCAATGGAGCGCGACAATGAGTACGGCGATTGTGGATGCCAGGGGATGGCAGAATACCTTCGACCTTCGGACAGGCGATGAGGTCAAGGCAGCGGGGGCTCTTGTCGAGATGGTAGGGGGCGTGTTGCAGAGACACCCCTATCCGGGTGATATGGACCCTGGCAGCAACCGCTGGGTAACTGATACAGGCCTTGATCTGATTGGCCGCTATAACCCACGTTTGGTTTTTCTCACTTACGCGGCACAGTATTTTTCCGGCAGATACACACCCATGACCAAAGAAGACCGGGCGAAAATGATGGCCGATGCGTTTCTGGAAGTTGAGCGGTTTCTCAGCATATCCGGTTTCTCCGCCATTGTAGTCGGAATGGGCGACATGATACCGCTTTCGGGCTTTATCGATGCAACAGCGCTAGACGGCCTTGCCGTGTGCACGCACTGGTCGGCGCGGTACGCCGGCCTCTATGGTCCAAGCGATGAGGACATGAAGATCTTGCGAGGGCATCCTCACATACAGAAGATAGTTCATCGAGACGAAGTAGTGCGTCTTTTTGACGGATCCGCTCAGGAGGCGTCACAAGTACCGGAATACCTCATGCTTGCCCGCGAGGGGTACGCCTTCAAGACCACAGCCGGCGCCATGAGGACGCCGGCGCGAATACCGGCCTTCAATTTCGATGTCCCCCTCCATGCACCGGGCCACAGCATCCAAGCCATTACCGGTATTTTCGGGGCGCTGGAACAAGGCCTTGCAACTCGGAATATGGCCCTCATCGTGCTTGAAGGCGTTGGTTTGCATGACTTTCTGTGGTCTCATTCGCCGTGTCGCAACGGCACAGAATGGTACTACTACGAGCCGGGAGAGGCCCAATACCTGACCATAACCACGGGTGAGCACCGTTTTCTCGATTATCCCACGGGATCGGGGTACAAATACCTGGACAAAAAAGAAAGCACCACGGACTATCCGCTCTCCGGGCTCTTCAAATCGATTCCGGAGGGCACCTTCGGGAGGATCTTTCCTGGCAGAAGTATTGCAGTAGGAAATAAGAGCATGTTCATGCACATGGTAGCTGGCGCTGACCTTTCAGTGGAGTGCTTTTCCCGCAACATGCACAACCAGGGCACCATGGCCGTTATTCATCGTGAGGACAAACCACGATAAATGGGTTGTCATGGAGAGTACAATATTGACAGAAAGAAATTGTGGGCTATACTTGCTGTAAAACCGACTAAAAGGAGACATTCCATGAAAGATGTGCACGATGCTTTTAGAAAGTTCAAAAAGGAGTTTCCGGCGATTTATAGGGCCCATGAGGCCCTGGGAAGACAAATCCACGAAAAGTCGGGCCCGCTGTCCGAGAAGACCAGATGGCTCATGAAGGTTGCTATCTCAGGGGCGAGTAACCATAGGATTGCCCTCGAGACACACATCGGCAAGGCGCGCGAAGCTGGGGCGACGGACGAGGAGATCCTGCATACTCTGCTCCTCATCATCCAGACTACCGGATTTCCCACGTTTATGGAGGCATATTCAGTTTTTATTGAAACGCGCTGACAAGACTCAAGCCGGTCACTCATCTATAGGTTTTGTCACGAGGTTGATCTTGTTTGCACCGGCCTCTCTCATCGCCGTCATGCATTGTGCCACGAAACCGTAGGGGACAGAGCTGTCTGCCTTGAGCAATATCTCCTTCTCGGGTTTGCCGGCAAAAGCAAATTGCAGGGCCGGCCCGAGGTTTTTGATATCAAGTATCTTTTCATTGAGAATCACCTTCATTTCTTTGTTCACCGTGATCACCCGGGGATCATCTTTAAGGGGAAGCGCTTTTGCACTCGTCCTGGGCAGATCAACACCCAGCCCGTGTTGCATCATAGGCGATGTGAGCATGAAGATGATGAGCAGCACGAGCATGATATCGACAAGCGGAACAACGTTTATATCAGACAATGGACCTGCTGTCTTCTTCGCTTTCATCGGGTCAGGTAATTGAGGAGATATATGGAGCCGTTCTCGATCTTCGAGGCAATGCCTTTGACCCTCCCCATGAAATAGTTGTACGCAAGCACGGCAGGGATAGCCGTGGCAAGGCCTATGGCCGTGGCGATGAGTGCTTGACTTATGCCGGGCGCCACAACTGCAAGGCTCGTTGTCCCCTTGGCGCCGATCTCCCGGAATGAGTCCATAATCCCCCAGACGGTCCCGAACAAGCCGATAAAGGGGGCGGTGTTCGCCGTAGTTGCAAGAAAAGTGAGTCTGTCTTCAAGGCGGGCAATCTGTTCCGCCCCCACGGCCTGCATCAAACCTCGTATCGCCATGATAGTTTCGACGGTCATCGTCTTGTTTTCGCCGCCGCGCACCAATGCCTCCTGGCGAGCCACAGAGAACAGGCTTGAGAACGGGTTCTTCTCGTCCTCCATCTCGCCCGGAAGAGGCACAATTCTAGGGTTATTCCCCTTCATGGTCTTCAGGAACAAATCGCTCCAACGGTACGCCTCGTTGAGCTGCCTCCATTTTTTAAATATGATCGTCCACGAGATCAGGGAGAATAGGAAAAGGATCGAAGCGACGACCTTCGCCATGGGTCCCGCCGATAAGATAAGGTTACCATTCCCAATTGAAGTCATAAGATCATTCATGCCAGTCATCGTTATATACTACACTATATAACCATAGGTCAAGGCTTTTCGCCGTATTGTATCCTGAAAAACTTCTTGACAAGCGTTATTCCCTGTGGTATATAATGACCCATACATCTGTTTTGACGGCCGGTGTATAAAAGCATGAGAGAGTGAGGTGGCATCCATGAGACAATCTCTTCGGTGGGAGTTGCACAAGCGCGTGGCCCGCGTCGCGGTCGTTATAATTCCAAGCATTTTAACCATCCTATTTTCTTTTGCCTTACTGCAGGGAGTGGCGCTAGGGGCTGACGAGATAACAGTTTCGGCCGCCTCCAGTCTGACGAACTCCTTTGAGGAGATCGGGAAGGCCTTTGAGGCCAAACAAAAGAACGTAAAAGTTCTTTTCAACTTTGCAGCTTCCGGCGATCTCGTCCGCCAGATAGAAGCCGGGGCGCCGGTTGACGTGTTCGCGTCCGCTGCGGCCCGCGAAATGGATGAGCTTCAAAAGAAGAACCTCCTTGTTGCAGGAACACGTTCCAATTTCGCTGCCAATGGCATTGCCCTGGTGGCGCCCTCAGCTTCGAATGCGTCCGTAAAATCTTTTTCCGATTTGAAGGACCCTCGGGTAAAAAAGATCGCTATTGGAAACCCCGCCACGGTTCCAGCCGGGATGTACGCGGAGCAGACACTGAGATACTTGAAGATATGGGATGACGTTAAAAACAGGCTTGTTTTCGGTGAAAACGTCCGGCAGGTGCTCGACTACGCAGCGCGCGGCGAGGTGGATGCCGCCATGGTCTTTTCCACGGACGCCCGCGCGCGGGCCAAAGAGGTTTCCGTGGCAGCGATAGCACCCGAGGCAAGCCACGAGCGGGTGCTCTATCCCATTGCCGTAATCATGGAAACGAAACACGAAAAAGAGGCAAGGGCATTTGTCGAATTTGTTTGTTCCCCCGAGGGACAGCAGATTCTCGAGAAATATGGTTTCAGAAGCGCGAAATAACGCAATACAAACGTAGGCTTTCTCTCCTTTTCCGATTCCTTTATAAATTTGGCCGCCTGTACAGGACCAGGCGGCCAAATTATCCCGAAAACATTCGTTATATTGACGTAAACATATCCCTGTGATAAGCTCTTTGTCTGATAGGTAAGAACGTTTATAGACCGTTTACGGAAGAGGCCACATGGAACATCCCATATTCTTCTCACTACGACTCTCCTTCCAGGTCGCCATAGTATCCACCTGTTTCGTCATCATCATCGGCATCTGCGTGGCTTACCTCCTCGCCCGTCGGGACTTTAAGGGAAAAGAGCTTGTCGACATGCTTTTCACCCTCCCCCTTGTGTTGCCGCCCACCGTCACCGGTTATTATCTTATTATTCTTTTCGGAAGAAACGGTCTCATCGGGCATCCCATCTATCAATGGACAGGATGGAGCATCATGTTCACGTGGTATGGCGCGGCCCTCGCTTCCTTTATCGTCTCCCTTCCGCTTATGGTCAAAATAACCCGGGCGGCCTTCGAGTCGATCGATAAAAACCTGATCAGCGCCTCATACACGCTCGGCCACTCTGAGCTAGTGACGGCCCTCAAAGTGATCCTGCCCATCGCAAAAAAAGGGCTGATTGCCGGTACGGTATTGGCATTTGCGCGAGCCCTCGGCGAATTCGGGGCTACCCTCATGGTGGCGGGAAACATCCCCGGCAAGACGAACACCATGCCGCTCACCATATACTCGCTCGCAAACAGCGGGGCCTGGTCGCAGGCAAATATCCTCGTTATATTCTTTACAGCGCTCTCGGGGTTCTTTCTCTACACGGCCAACAAGCTCAGCAAGAGGATTCTCTGATGGGGCTCAATGTACAGTTACAAAAGAAGGTCTCGGGATTTTCTCTCAATGTGGCCTGGGACATGGAAAATGAACTTGTGGTGCTTTTTGGTCACTCCGGGTCGGGTAAGTCAATGACATTGCAGCTCATAGCAGGCCTAGCCGATCCCGATGAGGGCAGGATATGTTTCGGCGATAAGGTGCTCTTTGACCGCGCTTTGGGCATTAATCTCCCGCCGCAAAAACGGTCCGTAGGGTACGTCTTCCAGGACCGCGTCCTTTTCCCTCACATGACGGTTTGGGAGAACATCGGGTATGGGCTCAAGAAGTGTCCGAAGGCAGAGAAACAGGACAGAATAAGGCAGATGATCAGGCTCCTCTACCTCGAGGGATTGGAGAACAAGCACCCCGGCCAGATATCCGGCGGGGAAAAGCAGCGGGTGACCCTCGCCCGGGCGCTTATCGGACGCCCTGAGGTGCTGCTCCTCGATGAGCCGTTTTCAGCCCTCGATAATCCTCTGCGCATAGAAATGCGGGAGCTCTTAAGAGATGTTCAGCGGCAGTTCAACGTCCCAATCATCCTCGTGAGCCATGATATGCTTGAGGCTTACTCCATAGGCGACAAGATTGTGCTCTATTCGCAAGGTAAGATTGCCGGCACGGGTACGCCGCAGGAAGTATTCTCAAGCCCTTTATCGTCGGAGATTGACCTCTATCTCTCGCTCAATTTTCCCCTGCTCATATCAAGACACTGAGATCGACCCGCACCGTGATCTACCGACCGGCAGATCCATTATGGTCCTGTCAGCATCCCGGTTCGCCTGGATGGCCGCGACAGCTCTTCAGCGTGAGAATCTTCTTCATATTGTTTCTGAATATGAGCCAGATCTTCCGGGTAAGAGGCATATCCGTGTCCAGGTTCGTGAAAAAGGCGCGTGCATGGGGACGCGTGCGATGGTGATCGTGCTCGTCACTCACCATGGCTAATCTTTGTCTCCGATAAGGGGCAACACCTTATCAATCCTGAAATAGACGAGAAACCGGGGCTTATCCTTGTCACCGTCAGGGATCACATACGTCTTTCGCCAGCGGATCTTTTGAATGGCTTGAGCGTCGGTATCCTCTTTTATCTTGGTCAGGTAAAGTCTTTTGCCCGCGAATCTCTCCCCGGGTGATTCCACAAAGATGTACGCCGCGTGGGGGTTGGACTGAAGATTTTCGTGCGTGAGCCGGTCCGTCATGATATAGGCGATGGTGGTTTCGTCGATAAAATGCGGCCGCGAATAGACCGCAGCGTCCACGTACCCGTGGGCGTCGGCGGTCGCGAGCACCCCTCTGCCCGTCGTATTCTCAAAATATTCACTCAATTTCATGGCATACCTCCGATGGTTTTTTCTCTTCCACAGATGCTGGCAAAGCGCGCCGGTCTGTTATATATAATTATCATCGGAATCATAAAGGGCAAGACATGATAGATCAAAGGGCGCGGACGCTTAAGGAGGGCGAGTTTGGAAAAGGTCCGGTGCTTTACTGGATGAGTCGCGACCAGCGCGTCGATGATAACTGGGCGCTCATCTTCTCCCAGCGATTGGCCATCCAAAGGAAAGTGCCTCTGCTTGTGGTTTTTTGTCTCGCTCCCCGCTTTTTGAATGCCACTCACCGACAGTATGCCTTTATGCTTGCCGGTCTCGAACAGTTGTCGCGAAAGCTTGCAAAACTCAATATACCCTTTTATCTTGTGCATGGCGAGGCTGCCTCGGTCCTTACGGAATTTGTCCGCACTCACGCAATCTGCGCTCTCACGAGCGACTTCGATCCGCTACGCATTAAGAAGACGTGGAAGAAAGACGTCATGCGAAAGATAGAGGTCCCATTCTACGAAGTGGACGCCCACAATATCGTGCCCTGTGTGGTTGCATCTGGCAAACAAGAGTATTCGGCGTTTACCATAAGAAAGAAGATGGGCCGCCTCCTGCCGGTGTTTTTGGATCATATCCCCCCGATGCAAAAGCACCCCTTTTCCTCGAACAAAGAAATGCCATTAATCCGGTGGGATGGATTGGTGAAGAACCTCGATATCGATAGGCGAGTGAAAGAGGTGGACTGGATTGCCCCCGGTGAAGAAGCTGCGCAGAGGAGCCTCGCCGATTTCATGAACAGGAGGTTTATTCACTACGAGCGAGACCGAAATGACCCGACGCTTGATGGCCAGTCATCTCTTTCCCCATACCTCCATTTCGGTCAACTGTCGGCGCAGAGGGTGGCGCTTAGCATCGAAGAAAGCCGCATGTCGGGTTCTTCGAAGGCAGCTTTTCTCGAAGAACTCGTTATCCGCAGAGAGCTTTCGGACAACTTCTGTTATTACAATGAACACTACGACAGCTTTGACGGGTTCGCCCCGTGGGCGCAAAAGACGCTCAACGATCATAGAGAGGACCGCCGCTCCTACCTTTACAGCCTCGATCAATTCGAGTCGGGGCAAACGCACGACGAGTTATGGAATGCAGCACAAATGGAGATGGTAAAGAAGGGCAAGATGCACGGTTACATGAGGATGTACTGGGCAAAGAAGATCCTCGAATGGACACCGTCGCCTGAGACTGCAATGGAATACGCGATTTACTTGAACGACAGGTATGAGCTCGACGGCAGGGACCCGAACGGTTATGCAGGCATCGCCTGGAGTATAGGCGGGGTTCATGACAGGGCCTTTAGACAGAGGAATGTCTTTGGAAAAATCCGCTTCATGAGTTATAATGGCTGCGCGTCCAAATTCGATATAAAGCGATATATCGAAAAGGTGAGATCGCTATGAGCGAGGACAAGTGCTTAAGGGAATGATCCCTATGGATGGATATTATCCGGCCCACTCGCGTGAGTCGATTTCACGAGGTACACGCGCATGACTGGAGCAAAGCCGTGTGGAACTGGAAGATAGTTTACCAGGACAATCTCTGCATGTTTTATTGCGATCTCGATAAGATCGTGGGCACGGCCGCGGACGAAGAAGGTCTTTATGCAGGAACAGAGTGTTATATGCCGCTACCCGAACGTTTCGCGGTCTTTACATCCCTTGCTTTCAAAACCAACGCAAAAAAGAAACGCTACATGGAGGAGAGGAGAGAGAAGGGGCTTTCAATTGCCGGGTATGAGAACTTGCAGTATTCTCTGTGCCTCGCGGAATTCGACAGGGAAAACGAACGCTATCGGATTATCCCCGTGACAGACTATGACGAGAACGATCACGAACTCGGCGATTCGTCTGTTTTCGGGCAGAGTGGGACTCGCCTGCTCAAGGGAGTCGCGTGCGAGTGGGCGAAAATTAGATCACGAGAAACCCATCCTATGATTATGGCGCTCTATGCTCTATTTTTCCCTTCTCTGAAGCATTAAGAGCGCCCGGCGACAACGATACGCCGCCGTGGTGAGACAGAAAATTTCGCCTCAAGGGTTTTTGGCATAATCTTTTAGTACCAGAGATTACTCTTCCAATCGTGTTCAAACTGCTCGGTGAAATAGTTATCCAGCTTATTCATGAGGCGCTGCCACCCCGTTTTATAATCGTATCGCAATACGTCTTCGAGAAAAGGTACGAGTTCCCCCAGCTTATCCTTGGGCAGATACGCCATGGCGCCCATATCGTGTGACTTTTTTAACGCTTCAGGGCTTAAGGCATGGGCGGTGAGCATGGCGACCTTAAACTTACGCTCTATAGCCTCCTCAAGAAGATCAAAACCACGCACACCCATGATGTCGAGGATCACGATGTCGTATTTATTGGTCTTAAGAAGCTTGAGCGCTTGCTCGTAGGTGGTCGCCGTATCGATCGTACTCTCCGGACAGGCATCACGAATCTCTGCCTTGACAACCGCCAGAATATCAGGCTCATCATCGACTATAAGTAACCTTTTGTTATCCAAAATTGATTTCTCCATGCTATTCTCCCTTGTCGTCTCCTGCGGTACGGCTCGACATTATGGGCCCATACCACCAGTATATTATTGCAGTAATCTTATATAACATTTCATCGCTCTCATTCAAGCAAATAGGCCCCTTTCCACGCACTGCCGGCAAGGATCTACTTCCGGGACGCCGATCCTTAAGCCATGTTGACGACGCGACACCTGTTACGGTATTTCACCAGGATTCTTATTGAATATTCGCTTTTCGTAGGCAGACTGATGAAACGTCGTTCTATGCCCTGCCGATGTCTTTCTCTGTTGTTTTCCAGAAAAGCTCTTCCATTTCCGGGGTCAGGGTCGCAACGCCCTCTTTTTCCATAGCCTTGATGCGGGTGTCATATATATTTTCGAGCTGAGGCAACAGAACTTTTATTTCAGGAGAGCTCTTCAGCCTCTCATTGATCGCATCGCGCTGTTCCAGCGCTTTTTCAAAGTCCTCACGCGAAACGGGGATATCATAGAGCGTATTCAACGTTTCCATGATTCTCAGCATGCCAGGATAGTCCTCCTCTACAGCCACGTACTGCGGCAGCGAAACAATGAGCACTATTACTTCGATACCCGCCTGAGCCGCCTCTTTGGTGATGAGGTTCGCGATGCTGGACGGCCCGCGATACGTAATGGAAAGGGTGCCCGCCTTCCTCAGGTCCGCCTGTGTCTTTTCCCCCATGGCATACCCGCTGACGATAAGCGGCTTGGTGTGCGGGACCGTGTCGTACATGCTCCCCAAAAGAATATATTTCTTCACCCTGAAGGTCATGAGCAGCTTCAAAACGGAACTGATGTAGAACTCGGAGTGAGCGTGCGGCTCCAAAAGACGGAGCAAAAGCAGGTCGTTCTGGCCCTGTCGCTTGGCGTAGCGTATCGTTGTATTTGGAATGGACATATCCCGGATACCGTCTTCGATCTCAACCACCGGCCGGTATCTGGTGAAATCGTAGAATAAACCGGGCCTCGACAGTTTTCCCAATTGCGTGGCCCCGAATCGCGCCGATAGTTCCTTGAGCACGAGCGTCCCCACATTGTTCACATCAATCCAGGGTCTGAGCACCGCCAGTGCGTAAGGATCGTCGCCCTCGGGCAGCGGAGGCTCAATCTCAAAAGCACCGATCTTCACGACTGAATCCTCTTAAAAGACATGCTCCCTCTTCTCACTATCGCTTATTGTAACATAAGACAGGTTCTTTATCATAATCATGCAGAGATCGCTCTTCTGCAAGAGTGCCCTCAATGGTGACGACGCACCTTTTGCCCGTGCATCGAGTTTTTTTGCCGGACTGTAACAGGGACGTAAGACCTGCTCCGTATGCGTCGAGGACGGATCGGGCCATACCCGGCCATTAAAGGATTGAATGCGTGAAATTCGTTGGCAAGGATCACCTCTGCGACGACCGCAATATCTCGAAAGGTACAGTTCCCTCCAGATGGTCTTTTTTCATGTCAGCTTCAGAGGTGTGCGTCTCTCGCAAAAGAGTCCACATGGTTTCGATTATGGCCACACCTGCGTCGCCTTTATCCTGTCTTTCCACGGAATCGCTCAAAAATCGGCTCAGACACATGGATCACCTCGTGAATCGTCATCATCTGTTCTCGCGGGAGGTGCGTCTCAACTCCCCTTGCCTGCACGAGACGTCTCCCGCAAAGGTAAGATGCAACAAGAATGCCATTCGAATATGTGGAGATAGCGCAGAACTTTTCGGTCACGGGCTCGCCGCCGCGCAGCGCCAAAACGATCTCTCCTTTGTATGTTATTGTTTATGATATCAAAGTGTTACATGGTTGCGAAGATGGCCGCCAAGCGATGGTTCCGCTTGCCGTTCCGCTCTCTTTTTTGAATGCTCGCGCGGGCCATGCCGAGCTTCGTCCATGCCCGGACTCTACGGAATTTGTTGTTACCATCATCTTTTGTATGACTCAAAACCCGGCCATTATCCCCACATGCGAAATAAGGCTTCCGCGCCTTGACAACCAGAATAGGGTAACTACATTTCATTAGCGGTTGAACGGAATCATAAGGAGAAATATGGAGAAAGCGAATCGTTGTATAATGGCCGGGTTAAAGCGAATACCCACGTATCTTGTCATGCTCGTGGCGCTCATCGGTCTAACTTCCTGCTCCACTACCTATACCATTTACGGTCAGGATATGTTTCAGGGCAAAAACTTTCTGGCTGAGGAAGAGTACGAACAGGCAAGGGGAGACTTCCTGAAGGCCTATCAAACGCTCAAAAATCCCGATGCCCTTGTCTTTGCGGCAACGGCGAGTTATAAACTCAACGATCTTCCTGCCGCCGAAGGCTATATCAGTGACGCCGAGCAATCAATAAAAGAGACAAGCCTCTACTGTCTCCGCATGCTCGGGTATAAGGCGCTGATCCTTCTCAAGGACCTTAAGAGGCAGGAGGGCATGGAAGCGCTCAAGGTCTACCTCGATAACTACAGACACCTCTATCCCCTCACCACGATCAACGAGGTAGAGAAAATGATGAAACAGGAAAAGATAAACATGACCCTCCTTGAGAAGCTGATCGACGAACAGGTAAAGGTCTATGAGGATGAGGTAACACAGTACCTCGAGACCAACACCGGTTTTCTTGCCAGATTTTCCGGCGGTCGTGTGAGAATGAGGCCGTAGGTTAGCCCGGTACGAGAAAGAAGAACCCGAAGACCGGCGCGATCAGGCGGGACAGGTTGAAAAACTTTAGCAGCGGCCCTCTGCCTCGCGTGCATTTAATCGTGCGGCACCCCGTAACCGTAAGTGCTCCCCAAATAGCGGCAAATTTCCGCTGGCTCCGAAATAAAATATTTCCCTTTAGCCTGATGTACGGTTACCCTTTCCGGGACGGGGCGATTTTCACCAAGGACAAGCTTGGGGCAGTTCTGGTTCTCTTCTCCAATCTCGGCCACTAACAGGGGTCGCGGCCGCTCAAAGTCGATGTAATCTATTTCTATCTTGTCCCTTAGAGCAGGATAGAACGATAACATGCCTTCTACAAAGGCGCATCCCGGACAGAAATACGGCCCTCGGCCCTGATCCATGAAATCGGGTTTGAGAAGAAAAAGTTTGTCTTTCATGGCACCTCCTCTTGTCTTTACGTCCACAATCCACGGTGACGTCATATGCTTGTGTGGAGGAGAATCACAACGGCTATTCGATCCTCACGTGAACACCCTCTTTTAGTGCCCGGTCGCTTAATTCCTGTCCGATGCCGGGCAATTCCGGGATTGCGAAGTATCCTTGTTGGGGCACATAGTTATACTTGCACATTGCAATAACCTCTTCCTGAAGCGCTACAGCATGCAATTCATGAATCAGGAAATTTGGTATTACCGCCTCCAGTTGCAAGGCCACAGCTGTGGCGATAGGACCACCGGCAACGTGACATTGAACGGTCACGTCGTAGACATTCGCCATATCACTTATCTTCTTGCCTTCGGTGAAACCCCCGACGAGCCCGAGATCAGGCTGAATAACGGATAAGGCCTGCTTTTCAAAGAAGAGTCTATATCCCCAGCGCGTATAGATTCGCTCACCGGCGGCGAGCGGTATTCTAACGCTACGCGCCACCCGGGCCATGGAATCAACATTGAGAGGGTGAATCGGTTCTTCGTAGAACATGCAGTTGAGATCTTCAATGGCGTTGGCAAACTGGATAGCGGAAGAAACACCAAGATAGGAGTGGATCTCGATGATAATGTCTATATCCGGACCCACGGCCTCTCGAATGGCTCTTGTCCTGTTGTAAAACATCCTGAGTTGGGCCGGCGTGAGGATGCCTTCAAGGCTTGCCCCTCCCCAGACACCCTGTGCTGTCATACCCACCGGATCAACCTTCACACAATCGTATCCCTCCTGCACGGCCTTCAGAGCAGCTTCCGCATACTGCTCGGGCTCGGTGAAGTATTTATGTTCGGGACCCCAGTCGAACTGTATCTGGCTCGCATAGGTTCTCACCTTGTCCCTCGACTTTCCGCCGAGGAGTTCATACACGGGGACGCCAAGGGTCTTTGCCTTGATGTCCCAGCAAGCCGTATCTATGCCGCTCACTGCGCCATACACGACCGGGCCTCCACCCATGCCCCAGAATGTTTTTCGAAACAGCTTTTCCCATATGGCCTCCACGTTACGTGGGTCTGCACCGAGAACAAAGTAGGCGAGGTCCTTAAGCATACCGAAGCCACCCGAACTGCCTGCTCCGTAAGCGAGACCAACCTCGCCGAATCCCTTTACACCGTCATCGGTGTTGAGCACCACAACCAACGGATTAAACGGTTTGGTCTTGCCGTCCCTCGGTCTTCCAAGCTGATAGATATCCACACTCGTAATCTTCACGTTGTTCCTCCCGGTGTTTCCCTTTTAGTGTCCTCGTTTCCCCAAAAACCGTTTTCGAGGAAGATGGCTTTCTTCCTGACAGTCCTGATCGTTAACGAAAAACCATTTATTCAAGGCCTAACCTCTGGCGGAGCTCTTTAACATATGTGAGTCCGTTTGGCTTAAATGGTTCAGGAACCCAGGGCATCTCCTTTAAGGTCTGCATCATGGATGGCAACCGGTCAAAGGGGATGGTCATGAAATGCAGGCCCTGTGGAAACAGCTTCCTTCGCCTCATTCCGAACCCAAGCCCGGTGGCGATAAAGTTTATTTCTCCGGTAAGGTGAGGATAAGCAAAAAGCCAGGAACACCCCATGGCGGGCGAGTACCTGCTTGACCACATCTGTCCTGTCTCATAGCTCATTGCCCGAAGCAGGATCTCCATCTGATCGGTATTGGCAATAACGATCAGGACGTCCGGGTCGAATGGCAGCCTGTCAAACGGGGAAAATGCCACATAGTTGACGACCCCTTTCGCTATCCTCGGGATGTAGTGATAGAGCCTGGCCGCTGCGCGCTCTTCTCTGAAAAGGCCTAACCCCGCCCCGAATTGTCCGCTTACAAACTGATCCTCGATCTGCCTTTGGCCCAATATGTATTGCCCTGCCTCACAGGTATGATCCTTGGCCTGCGCGTAAAAGATGTCTCCTCCCTGCGCCTTTTTCATCATTTCGCAAAGCGCCATCCTCTCGCCAAGTGGATTCATTGTGTGAGGGGCCGCTACCAGGTACTTGACGCCAATCGGCGGTATGTCAAAATGAAACTCCTTAAGTATCTCAAAATCTTGCCTGTCCAATGTCATACTGACCTCCTCTCAATATCCGTCCGCTCGCCACTCGTGAAGCGGAGCACTTCTTAACGCTCAGAAGAGCGGATCCAGGCCATACACCTCTATGGGGTCACTGTAATTAATGGTTTCACCGTGTGTGAGCGTTCCCGACGCAACATCGATGACCAGTCTCAATAACCTTTCTCCTGCCTCTTCGATAGTCTCTGTACCCTCAAAAACCGTTCCGGAATAAAAATCGAGGCTTTCTTTGGCTACCGCATAGGTAGTGGGGTTGGCCGATGCCCACAAAAGTGGCGCGGTTACCGCGGGCGATGGATCGAGAAGTGTGCGGGCCGATGCGCCGCCTCCATACTGAAAGATCGTCAACTGCGCTCCGGCGGCCGCGTATCCGGGAAAGATTGAGTTTGGCCCCATCCAGTTGTCTACGAGATACAGGCCGGGCCCACGAGGTCTTTCGGCGTACTTGAGCACACCCTGGATGGAATGATGCCCGGCTTTGTATATGGCGCCTAAAGATTTCTCCTCCAAAGACGATATGCCCGCTCTTATGTTCTCGGGAACAGGGTTCACCGTGCGGATATCTTCACCCGTTGCAAGGACGCGCTCTTCGATAAAACGCACCGCTTCCAGGATCTGGCCGGCAACCTCCTGATTGGCTGCCCGCGCGGCGAGGAGCTCTTCGCAACCGATAATCTCCGTTGTCTCCCCGAACATGGCCGTGCCACCAGCTTCGACTATCCTATCGAAGAGGTATCCCACGACCGGATTGCCCACCATACCGGACGTCGGATCCGACGCACCGCACTTGACCCCGAGAGACAACCCACTTATACTGACCGGCTCACGCCTTAATTTCGACGCATCATGAACCATTCTACGCGCCAGCTTTATTCCCCTTGTTATCGATTCTAATGTCCCGCCCTCTTCTCTTACATAAACGGTCTCAACAGGTTTGCCCGATTTTGCAAGCTCTGACACGAGGCGTTCTACCTTAAGTTCAGGATAGCCCGACCCGGGACTGCCGTCATGCACGATCACCCCGGCAACGTTGGGGTTCTGACCAAAACCGAAGAGTGTCCTGGCCATGGTCTCACGGTCCCGTGACGTCATCCCGCCGCCGCTCTTGGCCATCGCCAGCGTCCTGGTACCGGGAACAAAGGCACATATCTTTTCAGAGATCAGACCGCCGGGGATGATGAGCACATAATTCCTGATACCCGCTCCACCATCAGGCCGAACATAACCAAGGAAATTCATCCGTCCTCACGTTCCTCTTTTGAGATCGCCCCGCCCTCGCGTACCTGCAAGATTATGAATATGGACGAGAGTGCCTCTTCTTATGGGCCGGCTTGCGATCCCTATACGCCGACCGTATTTGATGACCGGTTCGCCGACTGGAATATCTTTGACTGCTACCTTGAAACCGAACGGGATATGTTCTTCCGCGTGAAGTATTACCGTTTCACCACCCATATTCACGTGTATCGAATCACCGGGCAGCACTTCTTCAAGCGCGTTCGCTACGTTATCCTGCGGCTCAAGTATAAGTACACGCCTATCTGGCACGAGTCTTCTCGCTCCTTGGTGGCCGGGCATGGCCCGGATTTACCATGGAAGATATCTCGTCTGCGCAGGCTTTGACCGTATCCACATATTTTCCCCTATCCTCCGGTTTGTAGCGGGCCTCGGGAAGGTATAGCCCGACGCCCCCGAGAAACGCGTTATCGGGCCCAATTATGGGGGCGGCAAAACCGATAACCCCCTGCGCCCGCTCGCTGCTGGCCGTAGAATACCCATTCACCCTTGTTTGTTCCACCGCTTTTTTCAAGGCTGGAATATCCACCGAGGTGTTTCTTTTCAGTTCTTCAAAGATCTTGTCCGCTTCTCGCGGCCGAAGAAACGCGAGAATGGTTTTTCCCGCGGGTCCTCGGTGAATGTCGTAGGGAACCCCAAGCTTGAGGGTGAAGCGAAGGGCATGATCGCACTCCGCCACGCCCTCATACACCACTGCCCCACGGCTGTGCCTGAAAAAAATCATCATTTCATTCACTTTATCAGCATACTTCCTGATTACGGACATGGCAGTGGCGTGCAGGTTCTCCTTTCCACGCAAAGCCACACCCAGACGCCAGAGTTCGGGCCCTATTCCATATTTGCTATCTTTCCGGTCAAGGGCGAGAAAATCCTCGTCACATAAGGATTGCAATATCCTCAGAGTTGCGCTCTTGCTGAACCCCAATTCTCTCGCAATCTCTCGGATTCCCCATGTTTCCTTTTCATAGACGAAATGCCTGAGCACCTTAAGGCCTTTCGAGAGACTGCTCATTCTCCGATCACTCATAATTCTTCTGCCTCCGGAGCAGAAACATTCTTCCATAAGCGACGTGCTTCACCAGACGAGCGCATCAATTTTGATGCCCTTTTTTATTTTCGAGAACTGCCCAGAAGCAGGCGCCGCTTCATTGTTTGTCGAGCCCGAGCTTTCGCACGAGCTTTCCGCTCCAATCGAACTCCTCTTGCGCAGCTTTTACGTAATCGTCGGAATTCAAATACAGGTTGATCAAGTCGTATTGTTTGAGCACCGCCTTTACCTCGGGGTCTTCGAGGGCCTTTCTGTAAGCCCCGTCGAGCTTCTGGACGAGCGGCTTGGGAATGCCTTTTGGTCCCACTACCCCGTTAGGTCCTGGTACGCTCATGTCGTATCCCGATTCTTTCACCGTGGGCACATTCGGATAACGGTCAGAACGCTTATCCATGAACACCGCGAGAAGTCTCAGTTTGCCGGCGTCGACCAGGGGCTGCCAGGAGGGCGCATCGGAAACCACGTCCACGTGTCCTCCTAACAGGGCCGTTGCCGCTTCTGAACCCGATTTGTAAGGCACCAGTTTCCAGGGGACCCCACCCGCAAGGCTCGAGAGCTCTTCCATGGCGAGATGCGTTATCGTGCCCTGTCCCGAAGTGCCGTAGGTTATTTTCCCGGGGTTTTGTTTGGCGTAATTGATGAGGTCTTTGACGGTCTTGAAGGACGAGTCTGTCCGTACCACTATTGCGGTCATTCCACCGCTGATGCGGGATATAAAGGTTAAATCCTTCACCGGGTTGAGCTCGCTCTTCTTCATATGATAGGCGAGATACATCCCGGGAGTGATAAGGCCGATAGTGTAGCCGTCAGGCTGCCTGGTTGCGATATAGCTCAAGCCGACCGCTCCGCCTCCGCCGGCCCGGTTTTCACAGATGACGGGCTGGCCGAGCTGCTTTTTCAGACTCTCTGCAAGGGCACGGCTTAATATATCGGTGAAACCACCTGCCTGATAGGGTATTACGAACGTAATGGGCTTGGTCGGGTAATCCGCCGCCCTCGAAAAGGAGCAAAAAGCCAGAACAAGCATGAAGGAAAGGAACAGAATCGTCACTACTTTCTTTTGGGTATTCACGTTACGCCTCCTTATAATGTTCTTTCAAGCTGTCTTGATTGACCGAAAGTATGCCGGTTCACGGGCCGGAATACGGTACACGTCAGATTTCATCATCGCCCCCGATAACTGCTCCAGGCCTTTTTTTTCTGAGCTTCGGAAGCATAGGGACGAAAAATAAGAGAATCGCTATACC
>DATKMQ010000172.1 GCA_035541755.1 Syntrophorhabdaceae bacterium | reverse complement strand
CATAATGCCCATATCCATGAAAGCCCCGGGGTCACCCTCATCGCCGTTGCAGATGACATACTTCTTGGAATTTTCCTGGATGCGCGCCGCATGCCATTTCTTGCCCGTAGGAAAGCCACCTCCGCCCCGACCCCGTAAGCCCGATTCACTGATGCGATCACAGACCTCTTCGGGCGTCATTTCCGAACAGGACATGACCGCGGCCATGTAACCGCCTTTAGCGATGTATTCGTTGATATTCTCAGGGTCGATAAGTCCGCAGTTTTTCAGCACGAACCGCTGCTGGTTCCGGTAGAAAGGCATCTGACTTGCGGTCAAACAGGTCGATTGTGTTTCAGGGTCAACGTAGAGGAGCCGCGTTACAGTCTCGCCGTTTCGAAGGGTCTTCTCCACGATTTCACCGACATCCTCGATTTTGACTTTTCTGTAGAGAATGCCCTCGGGCAGGATGGTGACCAGAGGGCCAATCTGGCAGAAGCCCTGACACCCCGTTTTCGATATAAAGACGCCTTCTTCTTCCTTCTTCAGTTCGATGATCGCCCCGATTTTTGCCTTTTTGGCGGCCTTGATCAGTTCTTCATAGATTTTCAATGATCCGTTCACGAGACAACCTGTACCTGCACATACAAGAACGCGCCGGCTTATGGCCGCCTCGTATTTTTCGAAATCGCGTTTTGTCTTATTAATTCCCATCATTGTGAGGTTCATGACCGATCTCCTTATTGAAAATACCATCGATAATATCGTTTGCCTTTTTCCTGGTCAGCTGGCCGTAAACCTCGTCATTGATCATCATGGCAGGAGCCAGCCCGCACGCGCCCAGACAATTGACCTTCTCCAGGGTAAAGAGCATATCGGGCGTGGTGTCGGTGTGTAAAGTGAGGTTGAGTTTCTTCGACAGGACTTCGTGGAGGTCCATAGACCCCTTGACGTGACAGGCCGTGCCGTCACATATGCGGATAAGATACTTGCCCTTTGGCTTGAGGGTAAACAGAGAGTAAAATGTGGCAACACCAAATACCCGTGCCGGGGACAAACCGAGAGACGTTGCCACAAAGGTGAGTATCTCTTGCGGCAGGTAACGGTATTCGACCTGAACCGCTTGGAGGATAGGGATAAGCCGGGAAGGGTTTCTGCCATTCTGATCCACAATCTCACAGACACGCTCAAATTTTCTTATTGTTTCCATGCACGCTTTTACCTCCGTGAAATAATCTTGTGATGACGCGACGATAGACGCTTAACATGAGACATATCTCTTACGTGTTCCCTAAATCTGTTTTTCTTTAGAAGCGAGCGCGAGAGACAACTTCTTCGACAGCACAACGAGAGAAGAGGCAAGGTTTTCGTGCTGTACAATAACGTCTCCCGGTACTTTGATTTTGATGGGTGAGAAGTTCCAGATGGCCTTGATGCCTGCTCCGGTCATTACATCGGAAAGCTCCTGGGCCGAGCTTCCCGGGACGGTCAGGATCCCTATTTTAATTCCCATGCGGCGGATCATGTTCGGTAATTTTGCCACATGGAGTACTTTTATCCCTTTCATCTCGGTCCCCACTTTTGACTCGTCGGAATCGAAGGCGGCAATGATATTGAGACCGTACTCTTTGAAGCCCTGATATCCGAGCAGGGCTCCTCCGAGATGACCAACACCGACCAGATACCCATCAGTCGTGTTGTTCCAGCCGAGAAAGGTCTCGATGGTTTCTATGAGCTCGGCCACATCGTAACCGAGCTTTGGTTTGCCTATGGCTTTGGTGATTTCGAGGTCTTTTCGTACCTGGATCGGTTGAACATGGAGATCATCTCCGATTTGATTTGATGAAATGTAATCAAGCTTCCGTTCATGGTGCATTCTTTTGAGATACTGGTGATAAAGAGGAAGACGTCGCAATGTGGGTTCAGGGATAGCCCTAAGGTTCTGATCTGTCTTATCTTGAGCGCTTTCTGGCATGTTCTGGTTTCTCCTCTATGATATTTCGTTATCGATAAAAATATATCGATATTTATTTATCATGTCAAGTATTTTTTCTGATTACTGACAAACGAGAGGTAGTGGTCTATCGAAGCGGGCTACAGACTTAGGATGCGGAAGACCTGAAGGAGTGACGGGATTCTGTCTGTAATGAGCCGTTGGCATTGTTTTGAGGCAGCGCAGAGGGGAAGGTATTGAGCGTCGGTTTTCGACGGCAATGTGGAAGAGCGGGTTTAGACTATTCTTTGTAACGCCTCGATGAAGCGTCTGTTTTCATCGGCGCGGCCGATCGTTACCCTGATATAGTCGGGAAGTCCGTACGCCCCCATGAACCGTACAAGGATTTGTTTGTCGAAGAGTTTTTTGGTGATTGTTTCTGCGTCCCGCCCCAATTTGACGAGGATAAAATTGGCCTCGGTGGGTACGTATTCGAGGGAGAGTTCTCTGAACGCATTATAGAAAAACTGTTTGCCCTGCCTCACGCTCGCGATCACCTTCTCTAAATGCTCTCTATCGGCGAGGGCGGCGCGAGCCGCGACGAGAGCGATCATGTTGACGCTGAAGGGCTGCTTTGTCCTCTCCAGAAAGGGGATAAGCGATTTCTTTCCCAGCCCGTATCCTACCCGCAATCCAGCCAGGCCATACGCCTTCGAAAACGTTCTGAAGACCACAACGGGAAAATCTTCCGTATATTTCAACGACTGGGGGAAGTTCTTGTGTTCGGCAAACTCGGCGTAGGCCTCGTCCACAACCACGAGAATCTCTGCGGGCAACGATTTTATAAATGCTGCAAAATCCTCCTCTTCGAAGATCGTGCCCGTGGGGTTCAAGGGATTATTGAGAAAGATAAGGCGAGTCCTTTCGTCGATGAGGTTCCGAAGCGCCTTAAGGTCCACGCGCATGTGGCTCACGGGCGCCCTTTTGACCTCGTAGCCATAAATCTGCGCAGCTATATGATAGAATGCGAAGGACGGCTCAGAGATAATCACGCCATTTTTTTTCTCGTGCCGCGCCGCCTTGAGCGACATTTCAATCAGCTCGTTGGAGCCGTTGCCGATCACGACCTGCCCCGGATGTACCCGATACTCCTCTGCGATGGCGGCCTTCAACTCTGCCTCACCTCCGGGGTATCTGCTGATCGAAGGCAGGGCATCGAGAATGGCCGTCATTACCTTCTCCGAGGGCGGAAAGGGATTCTCATTGGACGAGAGGATGGTCCATCCGTCCTCAAAACCGTACATCATGGCCTTAGGGTAGTAGGGAACACCCTGTATGGATTCGTCGATGCTCAGCTTCATGCGGATTTCTTCCCTATCCTGCGCGTGAGTTCCAGGGCGTTCTCCTGCATCTCGTCGAAATCTGCTGCGGTGAGCCCTGCGCCCATGGCAATTCGTAATGCGGCCGCACGGTCGGTCAGGTCTGACGGGCTGTGCGAATCGGTATCGAATATGAGTTTGGCGCCGAGCTTCTTTGCAAGGTTAACCACATGCCCATTTGTAAGGGAGTGTCCCTTGCGGGCACTCACCTCTAAAAGCACGCCCTGCTTTTGTGCCAGCGCCACATCTTCTTCGGTGATGAGTCCCGGATGGGCAAGTATATCTGCGCTCGCCTCGATGGCCGTCCTGTTTGTGCCTTTTTCTACGGGTTCGGCTATGGTTTCTCCGTGTACCACCACGTAGTGGATACCGAGGCGGCGTGCATGAGTGATCATCTCACCTATCAGGTACACCGGACAGTGCGTTATTTCCACCCCGGGGATGACCCTGATACCTTGATGGTACTCGACTTTTTCGGTAAGTTTCAGGATGGAGGCCACGACCTGTTCTATGGTTGTAACATCCACGTGGTCGCTGATACCCAATATGGTGTATCCCTTTACCTTCGCCCTTCTTGCCAATTCCAAGGGCAGGAGTTCGCCATCGCTCAGAAGAGAGTGTGTATGCAGATCGATCATATCTTTACATCTTATACTTTCCGAAGTCGTCCTGTGACAGGTTTTCGAGTATATCTTCCCACTCCGTTGCGTCGGTCACGACCTTGTCGCCCTTCTGTGTGAGATCAACTTTTGCGGACCGCTGAATTACGCTTTCCTCCACAAAAATCGATGCGCCTGTCCTAAGCGCAATGGCGATCGCATCGCTTGGCCTTGCATCGATCACAAGTTTCTTCCTGCCCATCTCTACGTACAGGAGGGCGTAGTACGTATTGTCCTTCAGGTCGTTGATCTCGATCCTGACCACCTTGGCATGCAACGTATCGAGGATATTCTTCAAAAGGTCATGGGTCATAGGCCTCGGCGTCTGGATGTTCTCCAGTGCCGTAGCGATGCTTGAAGCTTCGAGAAGGCCTATCCAGATGGGGAGAACATCGTTCTCGTTGAGATCTTTCAAAAGCACGATAGGGGTGTTGGTGAAAGGATCGACCGTAATGCCGGCAACCTTCATCTCCTTCAGCATGATCTACCTCCTTATTGCCTTCGGGTTTTCACCCCTTAGAGAATTAGCATAACCTTTTACGATGTCAACCTCCACCAATTTGTTAATCATATCTCTGTTTCCTTTGAAATTGACAATCTTGTTCGTCCGTGTCCTTCCGGTCAACTCCTCTTCGGAGTTCTTGCTCACATCCTCCGCGAGGACCTGGGTTTTTCTCCCTTCCATTTCTTTATTCTTCGCCAGGGTTATGGATTTCTGCACACTTTGGAAATGGCGCAATCTTTCGAGGGCCGCTTCCCTCGGCACAGGCTGGGGCAGATTCGCCGCCTCGGTAAATTTCCTCGGAGAAAAGGCGAAGGAAAAGACGCCGTCGAACCGCACCTCATTGATAAGATCCATGGTGTCGAGGAAATCTTTTTCCTCCTCGCCGGGAAATCCGATAATGCAATCGGCTGTTACAGCCATGTCGTGAGACCTCGCTTTAAGCATAAGCACTTTTTCAATATAGTCATCCCTCATGTAGCCTCTGTTCATGAGTTTCAGGATCTTGTTGGAACCTGACTGGAAAGGCAGGTGGATTGACTCGCAGAGTTTATCAAGCGCGCCGAAACATTCGATGAGTTCCGATGAGAGGTCCTTGGGATGGGAGGTAACAAAGCGTATCCTCTCGACGTCTGGTATCGCGTTAATCCTGTGAAGAAGCTCGGGAAAAGAGACGTCGTCCCGGTTCTTGTTGTATGAGTTCACATTTTGTCCGAGCAGGGTTACCTCCTTTACACCGGAGGCTATGAGCCCCTCGATCTCAGCGAGGATGTCGTCGCTTTTCCTGCTCTTCTCCCTGCCCCGCACGTACGGTACCACGCAGTAGCTGCAAAAGTTATTGCAGCCCCTCATAATCGTCACATACGCTTTTGCGGACCCCTTGGTGTTACCTGGTGTAGCCATGGGCCAGCTGTCGCTTGCGTTCTCGGAGAATTCAAAGAAAGGAGTTTTGTGCGCGGCATCTTGGACGGCCTCACAGATCTTGTGGATATTCGAAGGGCCCAGTGCGAAATCGACGAAGGGAAGCCTGTTACGAATTTCCTGCTTTTCGAGCTGGGCGATGCATCCTGTAACGCCCAGGATAGTGCCCCTTTTGCGCTTGAGGGTCCTTAAACGGCCCATACGGCTATAGAATTTCTGCTCTGCTTTTTCTCGAACACAGCACGTGTTGACAATCACCACGTCTGCCTGGCTCGCGTCGTTCACGTACGTGAAGCCCTTCTCCGTCAGAAGAGCGTTCATCCTTTCCATATCATGCTCGTTCATCTGACAGCCGAAGTTTTCAATGGCGAATTTCATAATACGTACAGAGAGAAGGCCGGCGAATCTATTCAACGCCCTTTATCCGGGAGGCACACCTCACCGTCCACAGCCTTTTTAATTTCTCACCTTAAACTTGGGCTCGAGCTTCTGCATCTTCTTTACGATTCCGCCGTATTCGAGCTCGGAATAAGGTAGCATGGCTGGGCCCGAGAAGCCCTGTTCCCTTAACTCGGTCGCCTTGCGTGATACTTTTGCCCTGATATAGTCCCAGTACGGGTGATCAAAGGCATCTGCAGGTTCGGTTAACTTACCGTTGTGTACGCAGAATCCGAGGGCGCTCACCACAGGCGGCCCGTCAAAATAGGAGACGCTGGAGTTCATCTTCACGGGCATGAGCGGGCCGTTGTGGCTGCCTCTCATAAAACCCGCAACGTAGTGTCCGATATTGAAGGGCGCCAGCACTTCCCCGGTAGCCGGGAAGGGCCCCTGGACCCTCACAAGCATAACAGGGTCGTCTTTGCCGGTATATTTGCCCGCTATATTGTGAAGGCGAGAGGTGCATGCAACGGCGCCGATCTCCCCTGTTTCTCGCGAATATACGGACTCGACCACATAACGTTCATTATCCCTGAGCAGCGCTGCGATGTCATAGAGTTCTTCCGGTGTGTTCAACTCTATGACCTTGTCGCCTTCGGTGTGGGCCACGTCCATGATCACAAATTTGAAGCCTTTTGCCATATTGGGAGAAAGCATCAGGCCTGAATTGTACATGGGATCTGCAAACATAAGGTACAGGGGAAGGTTGTATGCGCCGGGATCGGTCTTATCGGCGGCAAAGAAGACGAATGGCTCATTAGGCCGTTCCTCAAACTCCATCTCTGCCACGGCGGGTCCCATGCCCTTTACGTTTCCGGAAAATGAGTCCTTGAGAAGGTCCTGCCCCGCGCCGTACAGGCCCTGTTCTTTGGCTATCTCTGTACCTGCCACGAAGGCGTCCCAGGCGAACTTATGGATCTTGTCACTGCCCACACCCTGCGTGTGAGAAAAGAGGATTGCTATATCGTCTCCCGTATGGCACACGAAATGGTCGATGAACAGGCCTTTGTTGTTCTTCGAGAGAAAATCTTGGACGCCCTTGATGAGGCGCGCGCTTGGCTTGAGGTGACCGCCCAGGCTTCCTATGTCGGCTTTGATAATAGACAATGTGGTTTTCATGAACTCCTCCTGAAATATGTTTTATAGTCTTTTATTGAATCTATATGCGTCATGTCCAGGCCAAGGGGGGTTATGGAGACATAACCTTTTGCTACTGCATAAAAATCGGTGCCGCGAATCTCTTCGTAGGCATCGGATGTGCCGCCTATCCAGTAGTATTTCCCGCCCCTGGGGTCTACTCTCTCAAGAACCTCATCATTATATATTCTTTTCCCGAGCCTTGTCACCATAAAACCTTTTGTCTCTTTATATGGAATATTAGGGATGTTCGCATTCAAGAAGCTGTGCGTGAAGAGCGTTTTACCCTTAACGATGTCGATAATCTCATGGACGGCAAGGGCAGAGTCTTTGAAGAGAAAATCTTCGCGGGCGCATATGGATACGGCCATTGACGTTATGCCCAGGAAGGCTCCCTCCTTAGCTGCGGCCACGGTCCCCGAATAATGAACGTCCTGGCCCATATTCGGGCCTTTGTTGATGCCGGAAATAATCATGTCCGGTTTCCTCTTGAGAATCGCTTTAATGGCGAGGTAAACGCAGTCGGCAGGGGCCCCGTTTGTCGCGTAGATCCCTTCCTTGAGCTCTCTGATTCTTAAGGGTTTGTGCAGGGTAATGGCGTGTCCGATGCATGTCCTCTCCCTCTCCGGCGCGACCACACAGACATCGTGCGTTTTGATGAGGTCCTGCCTGAGCACTGTAAGACCTTCAGAATGGATACCGTCATCATTGGTCAGAAGGATTAACACGGGTCACTCAATCAAACAGAATTTTTCTCCTCGGGACACCACGGGGGAGATTATCTCATCCACCGTCACCGCGCTCAGCAGCCCTGTGACGGGCAAAAGCCTGAACCCCGCGGAGGGGCCTAGGGGACAGCCGGGCACACACTCGCGGGTATGAGATCTCCCGGCCAGGGTGCGGATGACGGCCCTATATATAAAAATATCGGGGCGACGGGATTTGAACCTGCGACCTCTTGCACCCCAAGCAAGTGCGCTAAACCATGCTGCGCTACGCCCCGATGCCATAAATATATAGGATAATTGCTCAAAAGTCCATATGTTTGGCGCCGAGCGTCGATGGCGTCCCATGGTGGACGCATGTTGGACGGAAGGATAGAAGCCCGTTACAGCTTTACGGAGACCGTCTTGGAGACGCCCACTTCTTCCATGGTGATGCCGTAAATCGTATCTGAGCACTCCATGGTAATCCTGTTGTGGGTGATGAAGATGACCTGGGTTTTCAGTCCCATGCCCTTGATGATCTCGAGAAGGCCCATGAGATTCGCATCGTCGAGGGGCGCGTCTATTTCATCCATGAGCGCAAAAGGAGTAGGCTTGGTGTCCATTAAAGCAAGGAGAAAGGCGAGTGATATGAGGGCCTTTTCGCCGCCGGAGAGGAGCTCCATTCTGAGAACCTTCTTCCCCGGAGGCTGGGCAAACATCTCAATACCCCCGTTTTCCTGATTGACGAGCAGATGACCCTTGCCGCCCTTGAAGAGAAGATCGGTGAACCGCTTAAACGCGTCATTCACTTTGTCGAACGTTTCAGTAAACAGCTCTTTGGTGAGATGATCGATCTTGGTAATCGTCTTCTTCAGGGACTCCATGGCGTTCTGCAGATCTTCTTTCTGTTTTTCCAGAAAAAGCAGACGCTCCTTCAGCTCAAGATATTCTTTTTCTGCCCGAAAATTGATTTCTCCCATGTCAGCGATTTCGGCGACCACGGCTTCCCTCTCCTCTTCGATGTTAGGTCTCAACTCAACCGTTACATCTGAGGGATTTTCGATATTATATGTTGTCTTGAGCCTTTCCAGGATGGTCTCTTGCTTTTCGGCAAGGACGGCCATGTCCTTATCGGTGTTTTCGCGTCTCACCCTGATTTTTTCCGTCTCTTTTCCCAAAACGTCAATGGCATCCTGCAGGGCCTGCTTTTCCATGTGAAGATTGCCGAGCATTTTCTTCAGCTCTTCAAATCGGGCGAGATGTTTTTCGTTCTCTATTTTCAGATCGTCGTAATCCTTCTCCAGCGCCTGAATCTTGTCCGAACGGCGACTTATTTCGGCCTGAGCCTGCTTAAGCTTACCCCGCCCCGTCTCTATCTCGCCGGCGAGGCTTCTTATGGCCGAGAGTTTTCGTTCTTTGTCCTCGTCAAGCGATTTCAACGCGCTCTTCTGTCTTTCAATACTGATGGTGATTTCATGCCATTTGGACCGGATGGCCTCATAGTCTTTCCTGATGATTTCGAGATCTGCTTTAAGCGCCGCCATTCTTGATTCGATATCGGCCTTTTCGGTTTCTGCGCGTTTTTTCTCTTCAGATAGTTGTTGCGCTTCGTCGGACGATCTGTCGTCAGTGAGGTCGATTCTCGCTTCAATGCCGTTTAGCCTCTCAAGCGTTGTTTTGAGCTGAGCCTCTACAATGAGAATTTCCTTCTCTGTTTTTCTTGCCGTATCTTCCTTACCTTCGCGATCCCTTTTTATCTTCTCGTACTCCTTTTCAGAAGCCGCAAAGCTTTCCTGCATACTGGCTATGGCGTCCTGACGGGTTTTCAGGGTAAGAGCTATGGTCTTCAATTCCTTTTCTAGCTTCAGTTTTTCTCTAAACTGTTTGAGATCGATTTTCTTGGCGTCTTTTCCGCTCAGTATGAAACCGCGGGAATCGATGCAGACCGTGTCATTCATGAATATGCCCTCTTCGCCTCCTTCGATGCGCGAGAGCGCCTCATCGATAGTTGGGACCCACTTTATATCCACTTCGACCTCGGATCCGCCCAATCGGAAGATGCCCTTTCGGGGAAAGAAAATATAATTTCCTTCCTGTTTCTGCACGATCGTCGAGATGACCCCAGATTCCTTGTCGGCGAGCACCTGGTACTCGAGCTCATGAGAGAAGAATCTTTCAAGCGCTTTTTCTTTGGCTTCCTCAACCTTAATCATGTTTATTAATTTGGTCGCGTCCTGTTCACCCGATTCGGAGCTCTCCATGAAGCCGCCGAGTTCACGGAAGAAATCTTCTTTAATCTTCCTTTCGTTCTTCAGGTTTTCCACGCCGGCGCGTTCTTCTTCGATGCGCCTCCGCGCGGTTTCGCGTTCCTCAAAAGCGCCAGCCGCCATCTCGCCAGCCGCGTGGAGGGCCTGGTTCTCTCTTTCGAGATTCTCTCTCAAGGTCGTGAGTTTCGCCTCAAGCCTCTCCATGACCTCTCCGAGTTCCCTTTTCTCGATGGCCTCTTTCTCTTCCCTTTTTCGTCTTTCAATCTCTATCCGCTCAATCTGGGCCAACCGGTTCTTCGTATCGGTCAGTTTGCTCATGGAGACGAAAAGGGCAGTCCGGTCTTCTTCAAGTCTCTTTTCGTATCCTTCTATGGTAGATTTGAGTTTTTCAGTCTGTTCCCGTAAACTGCTTTCGGCCGACTCTTCTTCATCGAGGCGACCCTTTTGGGCGAGCGATGTTTGGGAGAGTGTCTCCACCTCTTGCCCTGCCTCCTGTATCTGTGCGTTAGTCCTCGCCTCTTCTTCCCTGTAAGTGGCCGATTGCGTTTCGAGGCGCTGTCTTTCTTCCTTCACGTACTCGATTTCGATAAGGCGACTCTCCATATCCTTCTCTTTGCCCTTTATATCTACTTCGAGCTGTCTCTGAACGTTGTCAGTGAGGGCAAACTCCGATTCTTTAGCTTCCAGGTCGGTCTTGATCCGTGCTTTGTCCTCTTCTTTCTTCACGATCTCAAGCTCGAGGTCTTTCTGCCTTTCCAGAATTTTCACGATTCTTTTTGCGAGTTTTGCGTATCCATCGATAAGTGTCAACTTGTCAATCTCATGGAGTTTGTCCGCTAATACTTGGTATGCCTTCCATCGCTGCCATTCGTGTTCTGCTTTTTCGAAACCGGCCCCGACTTCTCTATATATATCCTCAATCCTTTCAAGATTCGCGGTCACTTCTTCCATTCTCGAGATTGCATCGCGCTTCTTCTCTTCGAATCGAGTGATGCCGCTGACCTCTTCAACTATGATCCTTCGTTCCAGTGGCTTCATCTGGATGAAGCTTTCTATCCTGCCCTGTTCTATAATGGCGTATGAGTTAAGGCCGATACCGGTTCCGAGAAAGGCGTCCTGCACATCTTTGAGCCTCACCAGATTGCCGTTGAGAAAATATTCATTGGTACCGTCCCGATATATTCTCCTCTTGACAACGAGGTCCTTGTCACCGTCGGTAAGATCAAGTGAAACCTCTGCTATGTTGACGGGTCTTCTGCCGTTACTGCCATGGAAGATAACGTCTCCCATATCCTTTACCCTCAAACTTTTGGTTCCTCTCTCGCCTAACACCCAGACGATGGCGTCGACGATGTTACTTTTACCGCATCCATTGGGACCCACAATGGAAGTGACACCCTCCGAGAACTGGAATACCGTTCTGTTGAGGAACGACTTAAATCCAAAAATTTCTAATCTTGCGAGCTTCAATAGTAAATCCTCTGCATACGATTTATGTGCTTAAGAACCGTCAC
>DATKMQ010000171.1 GCA_035541755.1 Syntrophorhabdaceae bacterium | reverse complement strand
ATCACCACGGGATACTCGCTTCCTTGTGATTTGTGGACTGATATGGCGTAGGCCAGGATGATTTCATCGAGGTCCGCATATTCATAGGAGATGATCCTGCCGTCATAATCGACTTTTACTTCCTGTACCTCCGTGTCTATTGCCCTTATCCTGCCGATGTCTCCGTTGTAAATATCCTTGTCATAGTTGTTTCTTGTTTGCAGCACCTTGTCTCCGGTCTTGAAAAGCTTGCCCGCGCGAACAAGCTCATGGGCGCAAGGATTCAATTCCTTTTGGAGTTCGGCATTGAGATTGGTGACGCCCACCACGCCCCTGTGCATGGGGGTCAGAACCTGTATGTCATTCATGGGGTCAAAACCAAATCTCGACGGTATGACCTCCTTATAGAGCCGGACGATTTCTTCCACCACCTTTTCCGGTTCCTCAAGGGCAGTGAAATAGAAATCGTGCGCATGTTCCGTCTTCCTTTCCAGTTCGGGCATCTCTCCGTGATTGACCCGGTGAGCGTTCACAATGATCATGCTCCTCTGTGACTGCCGGAATATCTCATTCAACCGGACCACAGGCATGATCCCGGCTTCAATGATGTCCCGAAGCACATTTCCTGGTCCCACCGAAGGCAATTGATCAACATCCCCGACCAGGATGAGCGTAGCTTTTTCGGGCACGGCTTTGAGAAAGTGGTGCATGAGGAGCGTATCTACCATGGAGACTTCGTCCACGATAACGAGGTCCGCGTCAAGCGGGTTATTCTCATCCCGTTTAAAACCACCGCCATCGGATCCTCTGGAAGGACTGTACTCGAGCAGCCTGTGGATGGTTTTTGATTCGTGCCCCGTGGTCTCGGCCATTCTCTTTGCCGCCCTGCCCGTGGGGGCGGTCAGCAGGACCCTCTGACCCATTCTGTGGGCGATCCGTATGATGGCGTTGATAATAGTCGTCTTCCCTGTTCCCGGGCCCCCGGTCAGGACCATCAGCTTGCTTTCCACCGACGCCCTGATGCCCTCGAGCTGTTTCGCTGAAAAGCTTATGTTCAGGTCTTTCCGCACCCAATCGACGGCTTCGTCAACGTTGATAAGCTGCTGCTGTTTTGGGTATGAGCAAAGCGCCTTGAGTTTAGTGGCAATGCCCCGTTCCGACAGATAGAACCCTGCAAGATAGACAGGCGCCGTGGAGGGGAGTTGCGCTCCGGAGTTCGGGGCGAGGGCTTGTTCAACATAGATCTTCTTTTCCTGGGTGAGGATTTCCAATGCGGGAGGAATAATGGTCCCGTCAATCTGCAGAATTTCACCACACTGCTCAATGAGGGATGCATATGGATAGTAGACATGCCCCTGATCGGCGAGCTGGCTTAAGACATAGATTATGCCCGCCTCAATCCTTGCAGGCGCGGTTTTCTCTATGCCCAGATTACCAGCGATCTTGTCGGCGGTGATAAATCCGATCCCAAACACGTCCATAGCGAGTCGATAAGGATTTTCGGTTACAACGCGCACGGAGTTGCTGCCGTATTGTTTGTAAATCTTTGCGGCATAGGTGGGGCTTATGCCGTTGCCTTGAAGAAAGACCATGACGCTACGGATTTCGCTCTGTTCCTCCCAGGCGTCCTTGATCATCTCCACCCGTTTTTCGCCTACGCCTTGAACTTCGAAAAGTCTTTCTATGTTGGTATCGATTACCTTCAGGGTCTCTTCGCCGAACCGTGACACAAGCCTCTTTGCCATGACGGGCCCTATGCCCCTGATCATGCCCGAGCCGAGATACTTTTCGATGCCCTTCACTGTTGCCGGCATAACGGGTTCATAAGATGCCACTTGGAATTGCTCACCGTAACGGGGATGCCTGTTCCATTGGCCCTTAAGTTTTAACGTGTCACCCGGCGTCACCGAATAGAGCGTGCCCACGACAGTGACAAGATCGCCTCTGTCCTGCATACGGATTTTGGCGATGGTGTAGCTGTTCTCCTTATTAGAATAGGTGATGCGCTCGATCTGGCCCTCAATTTCGTTTACCGGTTTTTCTTGAGACATACTCTTTAATAGTACCCAAAATTACGCTATAATGGAAGCGGAAGATAAGAAGGAGCGCCCCGGTCTTTGAGACTCACGTTTGAGCACAGGGGCGATCAAGGCGATAAAGGGTTTTGCATTCTAAGAAAAATCTCCCTACGCCTCTGGGGTGCGGGGATTCGAGGCTACCCTAAAATGTGATTACGGGGTGCGTACCCCCCCGTATCAGGGCATTGCCCTTCAGGCAGTGCCCGGCTGCGCACGCTAAAAGCGCGGCTACTGCGGTTAACGTATCGTTATTATAAGTTATAGACTATTATGTTGCCAATTGTGACAAAAATGATGCGGTACTTAATCTCAAATACGATATCCAAGAACAAAGCATTGCTCATGCATGAATTAGAAAAGGTAAACGGATTTATGAGGCTCCTCATGAAGCCCAGAAACACCCGTGAGAAGTGGACGCATGAGGAAAGAAAGGTCTTGCGACGCCACCTGTGGCGTATATCCTCTTATATACCTGCGCTTATGATTTTTGCTCTTCCATTTGGCTCTCTTCTTTTCCCCGTGCTTGCCGAGGTGCTTGATAGAAGAAAGAAGAGACGCGGTCAAATCGAAATAGCCGAGCGAGTGGAGCCATAATGTCTTTCGTCCGCAAAATTGGGCTGCAACTGGCGCGTCGGCCCCTTCGCTACGCCCTTTGGGTGTTGTGATTTTCCATCCCATAGAGTAATATAGAAATGATGGGTCTAGGGAATGAATCATGATCAGGTTTAACGACATCGTTGATGAAGTCCTAAAATATAATCCCCAGGCCGACGTGGAGCTTCTCCAGCGGGCCTATGTTTTTTCCGCCAAGGCGCATAAAGGCCAGACAAGGCTTTCCGGTGAGCCGTACCTCATCCATCCCCTTGAGGTGGCCTATACACTTACCAGAATGAACCTCGACATTTCGAGCATCGCGTCTGGGTTACTCCACGACACGGTGGAGGATTCTTATGTGGACAAGAAAGAGATCGAGGAGTATTTCGGAAAAGAGATCGCAGAGCTTGTCGACGGTGTGACCAAGATCAGCAAGATCCCCCTCAAGACCTCGGAAGATTCACGGGTGGAGAACTTCAGGAAGATGATCCTCGCCATGAGCAAAGACATCAGGGTGATCCTGATAAAGCTTGCCGACAGGTACCACAATATGCAGACGCTCAATTTTCTTTCCCCGGACAAGCAGGTCGAAATTGCCCGCGAGACTCTCGATATCTATGCGCCGCTCGCGCACAGGCTCGGCATAGAATGGCTGAGAGGTGAGCTGGAGGATGTCTCATTCAAATACCTCAAACCGGCCGAATACAGGCTCATCGCAGAGAACATCGCTCAGAAAAGAAAGCAAAGGGAAGAATATATCGGCGAAGTTATCGCGTTATTGCGACAGAGATTCGACCTGTATCATCTTCAGGCCGAAATCTCAGGACGGGCAAAACGTCTGTACAGCATATACCGGAAAATGGTTCAGGAAGGAATAAATGTCGACGACATCTATGACATCACTGCATTCAGGGTCATCGTTAACGATATCAAAGAGTGCTACGAGGCCCTGGGGCTCATCCATTCCTTCTTTAAACCCATACCGGGCAAGTTCAGCGACTACATAGCACTACCCAAGGGGAACATGTATCAGTCCCTCCACACCAAGGTTATAGGCCCCCACGGCGAAAAGATTGAAATCCAGATACGTACCCGTGAGATGCACAAGATTGCCGAAGAAGGGATCGCTGCCCACTGGAAGTACAAGGAGGGTAAGGTCTTCAACCCCAAGGAAGACAGGATTTTTGCGTGGTTGAGACGGATTATAGAATGGCAGCAGGAGTTGAAGGACAACAAGGAATTTATGGAGATCTTCAAGATAGATCTCTTCCCTGATGAGGTCTACGTATTTACGCCAAAGGGCGACGTGAGGGAGCTTCCAAAGGGCGCAACGCCGGTAGACCTGGCGTACGCGATCCACTCAGACCTGGGGCATCGGTGCGTGGGTGCCAAGGTGAATGGCAAGATTGTGCCTCTTCGCTATCTTTTGAAAAGCGGCGACACCGTGGAGATACTGACAAATCCTTCTCATAGGCCGAGCAAAGACTGGCTCAACTTCGTGACCACCTCAAAGGCGAAGACCAAGATCAGGCAATGGATCAAGACGGAACAGAGAGAGCGAAGCATCGAACTCGGCAGAACCCTCGTTGAAAAAGAACTGGCGAAGCACGATATCAATTTTAACAAGTTCCTCAAATCCCCCGAACTTCAGACCATCACCAAGGATTTTGGTTTTGAAACGGTCGAGGACCTATTTGCAGGTGTGGGGTACGGGCTGTATACACCGCTTCAGGTGTTGAGTAAGGTCATCCCGGAGACGGAGAAAGCGAGCGGCATCAAGCACATTATCAAAACCATCAGCCGGAGCAAAGACAACGCGATCAAGGTACAAGGGGTGGACAGCCTGGTAGTGCGGTTCGGGAAGTGCTGTAATCCTATACCCGGCGACAAGATCGTGGGTTTTATCACCAGGGGCCGGGGTCTCACCATCCACGTGGAGGACTGTCCAAACATTCACACCTATGATGAGCAGAGAAAAATAGATGTTTCGTGGCAGCTTACCAAGGACTTTACCTATCCTGTGAGGTTGAAGGTCGTAGGCTCTGACAGGAAGGGGCTCCTTTCCGATATCAGCACGACCATCGCTTCCAACAAAATTAACATCGTCAGCGCCCAGGCCACAGCGTATCCTGACAGATCGGCAGCGGGTTTGTATGAGGTGGAGATCGCACATACCGGGCAGTTGCAGAAGGTCATAAAATCGATTCAGAAAATTAAGGGTGTGAGATCGGTGGAGCGGGTGAGAGGGGGCTCACCATAAAGGACGGCGCCGATAACACAGTAAAATGGTGAAATAGAGAATAGTTGCACGGGAAGAACTTCAAAAGCATTGAGCGGCGCGCAATAAGCCCAACAGTTTTATGAAGTGAAAGCGACATCCTCAGCTCATTCATGAGCGAGAGGGGGAGGCTCCGACAGCTCTGCTTACGGAGGGGGCGACGCTATCCGGTTTAAGATGATCCTCAGCTCATTCATGAGCGAGAGGGGGAGGCTCCGACAGCTCTGCTGGTGGAGGGGGCGACGTGAGCCCCAGTACTAGATGGCTTTCTGAAAATTACCCTTTTTGATGCACTTAGTACAGAGCTTGACTCTCTTTGTAGTGCCGTTCTGGACAATCTTTACGGTCTGCAGGTTTGGCATCCATTCTTTCTTTGTCTTATTATTGGCATGGCTCACATTGTGGCCATTCAGTTTTCCTTTACCGCACATATCGCAAAGTCTTGACATCTATATCCTCCTGCTTCCCGTATGCTAAAATTCTGGGGGCATATTCATGTAAAGAGAAGAATTCTAACCGTTTATGGCTCTTATGTCAACATATTTCGGCATCAGCCGCGAGGGGTGGCGCTAATGAAACATGTCGCCCTCAGGATATGAAAGGTTCGTCTCAGCTCAGGAACCTTACCTTTCCGCCGTGCCGCAATTACCGATCCCTCCCACGCACGGCTTACCCCTGCCGGTAAATCCTTACCTTTTATGGTTCCTCATCTTTGAGAAACAATTGGTGATATTCCGGCTCGGTAAGGTAATTCTTCAGCATTTTACTGACGATCTCAAATACGTCCGTCAAATCTTCACGAGTCATCCGTTTCAGTATGACTTTCATCAAATTGTCGTCGGAGAACTTCTGCAGGTAGACGCGTACCGTGTCTTCGTCGGTTTGCCTGTCGAGCCCGTACCCAAGAAACCCTTGAAACGTTTCTACGAATTCATGTGAATGTTTTGACATATGGACACCTCATCTCGTAAACATTCTATCGTGGACTAAGAAGCCAGGGGATGCGCAGGCGGCCCTCAACCACGTATCGTAGTATCAAGTTATCCAATGCCCTACACGTTCACCTGAACTCGCGCGCATTGCCCGTATCTGCCGGTCTATCGCTATGACATTATATATGAGAACCGCATAAAGACAAGAAAATTATCGAGGTCTCAATCATTTGTGAGGCCGGCCCTTTTCTCGATTGCTCAAAGCTATCTTGATAGAATTTGACACAGCTTGCCTTGAAGTGATAAACAAAAGAAGAATACCTGCGCCTTAACCAGGGGGGAAATATATGCATGTAAAATCAGTCACGCTGCACCCCGATATGTATCCCACAAGAGACCATTATCCATTCAACTTGTCTGTGTTCGGCCAACCGGAAAGGATCGTTTTCTCGACCCCCATCACGCTCTTTGTAGGAGAGAACGGCACGGGTAAATCGACCCTGCTTCAGGCGCTGGCTCGCAAATGCGGCGTCCACATATGGCAGGATGAAGAACGAAGAAGAGCGGAATTCAATCCTGATGAGGACAGATTCTGCGACTATATCTCCATCGAATGGGCCGATAGCCCCATTCAGGGGAGTTTTTTCGGGTCTTCGCTATTTCAGGATTTTGTGCGCATCCTTGACGATTGGGCGGCAGCTTCCCCGGGCCTTCTTGAATACTTCGGCGGGGAGTCGCTCATGACCAAATCCCACGGACAGTCGATCATGTCCTTCTTTAAAGCCCGCTATCGGATAAAGGGGATCTATCTGCTGGACGAGCCGGAGACGGCGCTCTCGCCCAAGACACAGCTCGAATTGCTGAACCTCCTTGTCAAAATGGGGGCGGACGGTCACGCCCAGTTTATTATCGCGACCCATTCGCCGATCCTGCTCGCCTGTCCTAATGCCTCCATCTTGAGCTTCGACGACGCGCCTATCAGAGAAGTGTCATATGAGCAAACGGAACACTACAAGATCTACAAGGATTTCATGGGAGACAGGAAGAAATACCTGGATGACGTGCAGTCGTAACGGCTGGCCTTGCTCTATACCCTGGAAGACAACACATCTTTACAGGGAGAATGGCAACGAGGTTTGTAGGCTTCGATTCTCGAGATGACCGATTGTTTTCACCACGACCGGTGAGAAAAAAGGAGGTGCGACTATGCCCTATGTCAATATCAGAATCACCAGGGAAGGCGCTACGGCGGAACAAAAAGCGCGGCTTATAGATGGGACAACAAAGCTACTTTTCGATGTCTTGGGGAAGAAACCTGAGAGCACGTTTGTTGTGATCGATGAAGTGGATACGGACAACTGGGGCGTGTCAGGCATAACCGTCACTGCCATGAGACGTGAGGGAAAATAGTACGTTGACGAGCAGGACGCGCCGGTTCAAGGGTTTTTTGCTTGATGCCCGTTCCTTATTTTTCGGATATCCTTTTAATGCGGTACTGCACGTAGGCGTCGCGCATGGCCACGTAGGGATCGATGGCCGCCTGTTTGAGGGCCTCGTAATCACCCAGATGGAACGATGTGTCATTTACCTCTTCGTGGGCATAGAGAGCCGCGGTTTCAGGCGTGATCAACTGGGTCGTTAGATAGGTTTGAGGCTTCAGCCACCAGTCAGCCGCAAACCCCACCGTATCACGGGGACTAGAAGGGCCGAGCACGGGCCAGACGATGTAGAAACCGAACCCCAGGCCATATTTCCCTAACGTCTGGCCGAAATCTGCGTCGCGGCCCGTAATGTTCAAGCACTCTTTCGCACAGTCCTTGAATCCCGCCACACCCACTGTGGAGTTAATAAGAAATCTGATCACTTCCTTGCCCGCATATACCGGCCTTCCCTGGAGAAGGTTGTTGACGAACCGGATTGGGGTCTTCAAGTTCTCATAGAAATTGCTCACGATTATCCTGAGGCTCTCCGGTAGAACATATTTATATCCCCTGGTCACCGGCTTTAAGAGCCAGAAATACAGTTTATCGTTCACGTGGTATATGGCCCTGTTCCACGGCTCGATAGGATCCGCGATCCTGGGGGCCTCGCCGCCTTTTACTTCTTCTTCAGTCACGTTGCCATACTCGTCCTGTGGCCCCGCGTTTGTAACGGGCGCGGGGGCTACGGCCTCTCCCTCACCTGCGCCCGTTGCTTTGGGTTCCTGGCCTGAGGCTGGTTCGGCTGCGTGAGCAGGTAATGCGCTTTGAAACAGAAGAAGCGTCAATCCGAGGCACACGCCCAATGCGCGAGACCGCACGGTTTTTCTGTCATACGCCGATACTTGGGCCATTATTTATTGCCGACCTTTTTGCGAAGCGTCTGGAGCAGGGTTTCGGGCGGATTGTTTCCAAGGATTTCCCGAAACTGTGTCTGATAGTTGCTGATGAGGCTCACCCCTTCGATCACCACGTCGTATACCTTCCACTCGTTGTCGCGCTTGACAACCCGGTAATTGATCGGCGTTTCTGCGTTTCTCGCAGCGACCGTGCTTTGGACCTCCGCTGTATTCTCCGAAAGCGATATCTCCCGGGTGAAATTTACCTGTTCATTGTCATAGGCCATAATCTTATCCACATAGGCGTTCTTGAGTATCGTCTTGTAGAGTTCCACAAATTCTTTGCGTTGCTCCGGGTTGAGCCTGTTCCAGTTGAGCCCCAGGGTCCTCTTGGAAAGTTCCACAAAGTCAAAGAGCTTCTCGGCTGCCGCCTCGATTCTCTGCTCCTTCACCTTTTTTCCCCCTTCCCCTTTGAGTTTTTGGTCTCTCAACACTTCAATCACGCTGTTCACATTGGCCTTGACCGTGTCCAGGGCGACTCCTGCCACGCATAAAACAGGTATAATCAGGAGCATGGCGCACATAGTCGCCGCTACCCATCTTTTCATTAGTATCCTCCGTATCATCGAATCGGTTTGTCCTGGTTCTTATCGGGGTCCTTCTTAACGTCTCCGAAGGCATACTTGCCTATGAGATCCTCAATGTCCGCCGGCACCGATGTCTGCGTAATGAAACCGGCGGGTTTGAGGGCCGTGCCTGCACCGCCCGGTTCGATCTTGACATATCTATCGCCGATAAGGCCCGAAGTCTTAATGGTGGCCGACGCATCGTCATAGATCGTCATGTCCTTATTGATGTCCATTTCAATGACTGCCATTTGCCTCTCGTTGTCTATGGTGAGACTCTTTACTGCGCCCACTTCGATCCCGTATACTTCGACCGCGCTGCCCGCGCGAAGCCCAGAGACCGATGTGAATCGTGCATAGAGCGGATAAGTTTTTTCCCCGAGAAAGGATACCTTCCCGAGTTTGATCGCCATATACCCCACACAAACGAGTCCTATCACGACGAAAATGCCTACAGCGGTTTCCATGGAATACTTCTTCATGAAGCGCTACCTCCGGAATCGCATCGGTATGTTGCAATAATTTCCTGTTTTGCCTCAGCCCTCTCAATTATCTTATCTATCTCGTCGGCGGGAAGAATTTCCGTGACCCCGGCGCGTATATAGAGCTCAAAACATTCTTTGGTACCTATGGTCCCTTCGGCAACGCTCTCTATGCCGGCGAGAACCCCTTGCTCAAGTTCCTTCGCAAAGTCGCTTACCAGCTGACTTGCCTCCTCGGGGGTTGTGTGAGGAAATATGGTGAGGATCTCATCTCGCTTGTGGCGGGCGGAAAAACCTCCGATGCCGTTGAAATACTTGTTCGTATAGTCGCCAAGTGCCCTCAGGATCGCCACCGATGCATGCGGTCCCAGGGCATCATGGAGCAAATTCAATCGAACGCTGAACAAGGCCGCTGAAATGGTCGTCACCGTCGGTGTGGTTCCCAGCATGGCCGTGTAATGGACCCTGAACGCCTCCCGGGAGAGTAACCCCGTGAGCTCGTCCTGAAAACCCTCCAGACTTCTGAGAAACTCATCGATGAGCGGAAGCTTCTGCTTCATAGCTTCTTCGTAAGTACCCTCGAAACCCACTGAGCCTTCCCAGAGAATAATAATCCTGTCTGAGATAAAAAAGACATCAGGGATATCATGGCTAATGAGGACGGCAGTGAACCCGAATTTTCTCCGGTAATGGGTGATCATAGAGAGAATCATATTCTTTCGGATCGGGTCCTGGCCTGTTGTGGGCTCGTCGAAGAGCACGATCTTGGGGTCGGTCACCAGGGCCCGTGCGAGCGCCACCCTTTTCTGCATCCCGCCTGAAAGCTCGGAAGGGTATTTGTTCACGGCCTCAGAAAGTTCCAGGTCATCGATTCTTTTTAGAACCCTTTTTTCAATTTCCTTTTTTTGGAGGTTTGTAGTCTGTCGAAGGGGGAGGGCCACGTTTTCAAAGACCGTCATGGAATCGAGGAGCGCGTTATTCTGAAAAAGGTATGCGACCTCGCTTCGGTATCTTTCCTGTTCGCTCTTCTTCATCCTGTCAATCGGTTTTCCCTGAAAGAGAATAGTGCCTTCATCGGGCTTAAGAAGTCCGATGATGTGTTTGAGAAGCACACTCTTCCCCGTGCCGCTCTTTCCGATGATCGTGGTGATCTCGTTCTCGTAGATCTTGACATTGACCCTGTTAAGCACGGTCTTGTCACCGAACCCCTTAGTAACATTTTGAAACTCTATTAAAGGTGTCTCCATACAAGCCTTACATCAGAAATGACGTGACCACATAGTCGGCCACAAGAATCATGACGCATGAGAAGACGACCGCGGAAATGGTCGCAAGGCCCACCGCCTTTGCCCCGTATCCGTCGCTCCGCATGTGGCAAAAATAGCCCTGAAAACAGCAAATGGCCGAGACGATCACTGCGAAAACCAGGGATTTAATAAAGCCGCCCCTCACATCTACCATGTTTACCGATGACTGAACCCGGTAAAAGTACGTACCCGCGTTTGTGCCGAGCAGAAGCACGCCGGTTATATATCCTCCTGCGATCCCGATGAGGTCGAAGAAGGAGGTGAGCAGCGGAAAACTGATAATTGAAGCGGCGACCCGAGGGCTGATGAGGTAACGAACGGGATCGATCCGCATGGAATAAAGGGCGTCTATCTGTTCCGAGATGCGGAGGATACCTATCTCAGCGGCCATGGCGGATCCGGCCCGCGCTGTGATCATGATGGCCGTGAGCACGGGTCCTAACTCTCTGATGAGCGAGAGCGATATGGCAGAGCCCAAGGCCCCAACAGAGCCGAACTTGACAAGGGTATAAAAAAGCTGCAGCCCGAGCACCATCCCCGTGAAGAGGCCCACAAGCATGACGATGAGGGAAGAGCTCGCCCCGATAGAGAAGACCTGGCTTGTGATCTCGAAGAGCTGTTTTCGTCGGAAGATATTGATGAAGGCGGTGAAAAAGAAGATGGTCATCGCACCCAGGCTGCCTACAAGGCGCATCGTTTCCCTGCCCGTGGCGGGAAAGAACAGGGCTAAAGGATTACTTTTCTCGGGTGATTCCATTTCTCTCAAATCTGCTCCTTAAGGTATAACACGCCGGACGCCCCGGTCTCGCCAACTGTCGAAAATATTGTAACTACTATCTGTTGGGGGTGCAAGCTGTTTTTTGGGTAGGAATGGCTTCACGACGAACTGCGGAGCATGACGGATGATGACGGAAATGATTCGTCGCGCCGCGGGAGAATAAAGATGGGAAGTTTATTGGGGCTGCCGCGCCGGGTGGTACCCGGCGTTTAAGAAGGATCGGGGAAAGGGGCCATCCGAAGGAAGGGGGATCGGACCTTGGCAGGCCCCAAACCTCGAATCCTTTACGCATTCGATTTCATATCTATACCGCATTTCTTCCGATTCTTAGTCGGCTTCAGATCTTAACCGGCTCTCGGGTCAATTATCCGCTTCGGAACTCCTGATCGATACGGTGTTGTTGGTTCTCCAATCGTTCCTTAATGCCAGGATCACTTGTCTTGCTAAACAAAGAGAGAGCACCCACAAAGATTGCTGCAATACCAGTGACAACTGCACCTGATAGAAAACGTCCCACAGAAACCTTCTCTGGGTCATGTTTTTGAGAACGAGATCGTGGAGCACGTACAGAAAACGGGTGCAGTATACGGCGAGAAACGACATTACTCTTTCTGCCAGGAACAGTGGGGTTGATGCTTCGGTTATGATTCGTATCATGGTTGCCTCATGCGCTCACTCCTGGAATTAAAGCAATCCTTGTGCCAGGACAGGTGCGTAGCGACTGAAGCCGCACCCCTGTTTGATTATGGGCTCCATGCGGCAAAATGAGGTCAATAAGAAATGGGAAAAAAGTGTCGAATAAATGAAGAAGACTCGACAATGGTGTCGAGGGCCGCAAGAAGCCCGAAAAGGTGAATTCTCTTGATTATTTAGGAGAAAATTATAAAATAATAGTCTTATGGATAAAAGCACCATTAAAGGGATTGCCAAGGAATTCTACAAGTACCTCGAGGCTGAGAAAGGCGCGTCATTCAATACCAAGAGGGCCTATAAGGGGGATATCGAGGACTTTATCGAATTCATTGAGAACGCGACCGATGAAATCATAGACCACAATACCATTCGGGCCTACATCGTTGCGATCTATAAAGACCTGAAAAAATCGTCTCTTTCCCGAAAGATCTCCGCTATTAAGGTCTTCTTTAAGTTCATGAAAAAAAAGGGATATATCGATGAGAACACGGCCCTTATCATAAAGAATCCCAAGATTGAAAAACATCTCCCGAAGTTTTATACGATTGACGAGATGTTTCATTTCCTCGATTTCCTACCCAAGGATGGCTGGCTCAATATTCGCAATGTGGCCATTTTCGAGCTTATGTACTCCACGGGTATGAGGGCGAGCGAGGCCCTGGCTATCGATGTGCAGGATCTGCACATGGACGGTATGTGGGTAAAAGTAAAGGGCAAGGGTGGTAAAGAAAGGATACTTCCTTTTGGTGACAAAGCCAAAGAGGCACTCGATGCCTATATAGAGATGACCAAGAAAACGGGAAAATACCGCCTGAAGAACGCCCTCTTCATCAATGCACGCGGCGAAAGACTTGCCTACAGGGGATTGTTGAAGATTATGAAGAAACACCAGATAAAGGCGCAACTCTTTAAGAACCTTTCCCTTCACGGTGTCAGGCATTCTTTTGCAACCCACATGCTCGACAGCGGGGCAGACCTGAGGAGCATCCAGGAACTCCTCGGCCATTCCAAGCTTTCCACGACGCAGAGATACACCCACGTCTCAATGGACAAGCTTATGGAGATTTACGACAAATCGCATCCAAGAAGGTAAGAAAATGGAAGCCACGACGGTATTGTGTGTAAGGCGCAGTGGAGGAGTTGCTATTGGCGGCGACGGACAGGTGACATTGAACACGACGATCATGAAACATACGGCGAAGAAGGTTCGCAAACTCTATCAGGACAAGTGCCTCGCCGGGTTTGCGGGGGCAACGGCGGACGCCTTTACCCTCTTTGAACGGTTTGAGAAGAAACTGGAGCAATACAACGGCAGTATCACGAGGGCGGCGGTCGAGTTGGCAAAGGACTGGAGGACCGACAGGATGCTACGGAGATTAGAGGCGCTCCTTGTTATCGCTGATAAGGATCATACGCTGATTCTTTCCGGCACCGGCGACGTTGTAGAACCGGATGACGGTATCGCCGCAATCGGCTCGGGCGGACCGTATGCTCAGGCCGCGGCCAAAGCGCTCACCAAATATACGGACCTGTCTGCCAGGGATATTGTTCAGGAGGCGCTCGCTATTGCGGCCGAGATATGCATATATACGAACGACAAGATCGTCGTTGAGGAACTATAGATGAACAAGGAAACATTAACCCCGAAAGAGATCATGGAAGAACTTGACCGTTTCATCATAGGGCAGAACAAGGCCAAAAAGGCCGTGTCCATAGCCTTACGGAACCGGTGGAGAAGACAGATGATACCAAAGGAACTCCGTGACGAAGTGGCCCCCAAGAACATCATTATGATCGGGCCTACGGGTGTAGGAAAGACAGAGATAGCGCGCAGACTTGCAAAGCTTGCGACTGCACCTTTTTTGAAGATCGAGGCCACGAAGTTTACCGAGGTGGGTTACGTGGGCAGAGATGTAGAATCCATGATACGGGACTTGACTGAGCTTGCGATCAATATGGTGAAGAAAGAGGAGCATGATCTGGTTAAAGAGAAGGCTACAAGGATGGCCGAAGAACGGATCCTGGACCTCCTTCTGCCGGCGAAACGGTTAACCGCGAACCCCGAAGAAGAAGGGACAGAGGAAAGCACTGACCAGTCCAGAGAGAAGATGAGGGCACGCTTCAAGGCAGGTCAACTCGATGAAAGATTGCTGGACCTCGAGGTGCCTGATAGGTCCCTCCCTATCATCGAGATCTTTTCGGCCCAGGGTATGGAAGAGATGGATATGCAAATACGTGACATGTTCGGAAACATGTTGCCGAAAAAAACAAAGCGAAGGAAGATGAAGGTCAAAGAGGCTTACGGATACCTGATACAGGAAGAATCAAAGAAACTCATCGATATGGACAGGGTGACTTCCGATGCTATAGAGCGGGTTGAGCAGGCGGGGATCATATTCCTCGACGAGATCGATAAAATCGCAAGTCGTGACCACGGCCACGGGCCCGACGTGTCTCGTGAAGGTGTGCAGAGGGACATCCTGCCTATCGTTGAAGGGACCACAGTGACTACCAAGTACGGTATGGTGAAGACGGACCACATACTCTTTATCGCCGCGGGCGCTTTCCACATGTCGAAACCGTCTGACCTGATCCCCGAGTTGCAGGGCCGGTTTCCGATCCGTGTAGAATTGGATGCCCTGACAAAAGAGGACTTTTTCAGGATTATTACCGAGCCCGACAACGCACTTATCAAGCAGTATAAGGCCCTTTTGAAAACGGAGGATATCGAGCTTGAATTCGATGAAAAGGCGATCGAGGAGATAACGGATATCGCGCAAAGGATCAATGAGATGACGGAAAACATCGGGGCCAGGAGATTGTATACGGTTATGGAAAAACTTCTTGACGATATATCCTTCTCCGCGCCGGACATGACGAAAAAGAATATCGTCATCACCAAAGAGTATGTGAGAGAGAAGCTCGGTGAGTTTCTTGAGAAGGAAGACTTGAGCAGATATATTCTATGAAGCGTGTATCACAGGGTGTCAAGCGACCGAAGGTCGTTACAGAGAAAGAACCGACTGATATGGGGAAGGACGAAGAGATGAAGGAAAAAATAGAGACGTTGCTCGAGGCCCTGCCGTACATCAAGAAATTTGCGGGCTCTACTTTCGTCATTAAGTACGGCGGAGCGGCCATGGAAGAGGTGGACCTGAAAAAAGAGTTCGCCAAGGATGTAGCGCTTCTCAAATATGTCGGCGTTCACCCGGTCATCGTTCACGGGGGAGGGCCCATGATTGGGCGACTGCTCAAGGATTTACAGATCCCCACGCGGTTTGTCGACGGTCTCAGGGTTACCGACGAGAAGACCCTGGAAGTTGCGGAGATGGTGCTTTCGGGGCTTGTGAACAAGGAGATCGTGAAAAACATCAACGATATGGGTGGCCGGGCCATCGGTCTTTCCGGTAAGGACGGAAGACTGCTTCTGGCCAAGCAGGTGGCGGACAAAAAGATCGGGTTGGTAGGAGAAATCACCCATGTCGATGTGGCCATTATCAAGGATATTACGAGACACGGATACATTCCGGTCATCGCGCCGATCGCCGATGGAATGGATGGAAAATCATACAACATCAACGCAGATTCAGCAGCAGGTAGCATTGCCCGGGCGCTCTCGGCGGAGAAGCTCATCCTGCTTACCGACGTAGAGGGCGTGATCGGTAAAGACGGGAAACTCATATCCATGTTGAAAAAGAAGCAAATCAGGCAACTGATTCAGCAAAAGACCGTGACCGGTGGTATGATACCCAAGGTGAATTGTTGCGTCGACGCGCTGAAAGGCGGCGTACGGGAAACACATATCGTGGATGGTAGGGTCCCCCATGCGATTCTTCTGGAAGTATTTACCGACTCAGGGGTGGGGACTCAGATCACAGGAGACGAATAATGCAAGACGAGTTGATTAAGAAATCCATGAAATATCTGGCCAATACGTATACCAGGCTTCCCATGGTCATCACAAAAGGCGAAGGGTGCTGGCTCTGGGATTTAAATGGACACCGCTATCTCGATTTTCTGTCCGGGATCGCCGTATGCGGGCTTGGTCATTGCCATCCCAGCATAACCGAGGCGCTGAGTGCGCAGGTGAAGAAGCTTGTCCACGTTTCCAACCTTTTCTATATGGAACCGCAGATAAAGGCTGCCGAGATGCTGTCAGAGCACTCTTTCGGGGACAAGGTCTTTTTCTGCAACAGCGGAGCCGAGGCCAATGAAGCGGCCATTAAGCTGGCGAGGAGGTATTCCTGGAAGAAATATGGGGAAGGGCGATCTACGATCATCGCCATGGAGAATTCCTTCCATGGCAGAACCATGGCAACTATCTCGGCGACGGGTCAACCAAAATTCCAGGTCGGTTTTGCGCCTTTGCATCCGGGCTTCGTTCATGTGCCGTTTAATGACATCAATGCCCTTGAAGCGAATATCGATGCAAAGACGTGCGCCGTCATGATCGAGCTTATCCAGTCGGAAGGGGGCGTCTACGTGGCCGAGGCTGAATATGTAAAGAAAGTCCGTGAGCTGACGAGGACGCGCGACATACTCCTCATGGTTGATGAAGTCCAGACGGCCATGGGAAGGACGGGCACCTTCTTCGCCTACGAACAGTATGGCATTGAGCCTGACGTGATGAGCCTGGCCAAGGGCCTGGGAAACGGCTTTCCCGTGGGAGCCATAGTAGCGAAAGATTCGGTCATGGAGGCCTTTGAACCTGGTACGCATGCGTCCACCTTCGGCGGAAACCCTCTCGCGGCGGTAGCGGTCGCGGCGACGATCAACACCCTCATAGAAGAAGAGGTGATCAAGAACTGCGCCGAGGTCGGCAAATACCTCCAGAAAGGACTTAACCTCCTCAAGAAGCAGTTCGGCTCCATCGTCGAGATACGGGGCAAAGGGCTCCTCTGGGGCGTGGAGATTGCGGAGAGCGGCGATGAGATCGTCAAGGAGTTTCTGAAAGAAGGGGTTATCCTGAATTGCACCAAAGGCAAGATCCTTCGTCTGATGCCGCCGCTCACGGTGAAGAAAGAAGAGATAGACATATTTCTCGATATTGCAAGCAGGATATTCGAAAGGGTGAAAATTTGAAAAGAGATTTTACCAAATTTCTCGACATAACTAAGAAAGAGTGCGAGTACCTCCTTGGAAGGGCTGCCCTTCTCAAGAATCTGCGTAGTTCAGGAAAGCAATACAGACCTCTCGCTGGAAAGAGCCTTGCCATGATATTTGAGAAGGCTTCGACCAGAACGAGGATTTCTTTTGAGGTCGGCATCCAGGAACTCGGGGGGCAGGCTATATTCTTGAGCCCGAACGAAACGCAGATCGGTAGGGGCGAGCCCATAAAAGATACCGCTCGGGTTTTGGAGAGGTATGTGGACGCTATCATGATCCGCACGTATTCGCAGGGCCTGGTTGAAGAATTGGCAAGCTGGGCTCACGTGCCCGTGATCAACGGTCTTTCCGATCTTTATCATCCCTGTCAGATCCTCGCCGATCTCTTCACGGTCAAGGAATATCTGGGCGGGCTCAAGGATGTCAAGATCGCCTTCATCGGCGATGGCAATAACGTGGCCAATTCATGGCTTGAGGCATCAATTCTCATGGGTTTTGATTTCTCTCTTGCCACACCCGCAGGCTATGGACCTGACGCGGTCCTTTTAGCGCGGGCCGAGAAACAGAAAGGCTTTCGCTACACGCACGATCCTGTCGAGGCAGTGAAAGGCTGCGATGTTGTCTATACGGACGTGTGGGTGAGCATGGGCCAGGAGAAAGAAAAGAAGGCCCGGAGCAGGGCCTTTGCGAAATACAAAATTGACGATACCCTGTTGCGACGAGCGAATAGAGGGGCCATTGTTATGCACTGCCTGCCGGCATACCGTGGTCAAGAGATCACAGATGATGTTTTTGAACGGTTCAGCGACATTATCTTTACGCAGGCGGAAAACAGACTACATGTGCAGAAGGCGCTTCTCGAGTGGCTTATTCTCAATGAAAAAGGTAAAATGAAGAATGCAAAGAACGGATAACCAGGCCTTAAGAATATAGAACGGCAACTAGACTGTCCTTTCACATAATTTTGCATGAATTGAATACGGAGGTTTTCAATGAACAAGAACAGTAAAATTAAGAAAGTAGTTCTCGCTTATTCGGGAGGGCTTGATACTTCGATTATCGTGAAATGGCTTCTCGACACATACGGCTGCCAGGTGATCGCTTACGCGGCTGACGTGGGCCAGGCCGAAGAGCTGACCGGATTGAAAGAGAAGGCCTTGAAGACGGGTGCATCCAAGATATACATCGAAGACCTGCGGGAAGAATTCGCCAGAGACTTCATCTTCTTTGCGATCAAGGCCAATGCGGTCTATGAGGGGACGTATCTCATGGGCACATCGATCGCCCGGCCGCTCATCGCAAAAAGACAGATTGAGATTGCGAGAAAAGAAAGGGCCGATGCCGTCTGTCATGGATCAACGGGCAAAGGCAACGATCAAGTACGGTTTGAACTGACCTACTATGCCTTTGAGCCGAATATTAAAATCATAGCACCATGGCGTGAATGGGACTTTTCGTCGAGAGATGACCTGATGGACTACGCGAGAAAACATGGCATCGAGGTCCCTGTGAGCAAGAAGAAGCCCTACAGCATGGATCGGAATCTCATGCATATCAGTTACGAAGGAGGCATTCTCGAAGACCCCTGGGCTGAGCCGCCCGAGAACATGTTCAGAACCACGCGTTCCCCCGAGAAGGCGCCGGACTCGCCCCAGTATGTTGAAATAACCTTTGAGAAAGGCGTGCCCACTCATGTGGACGGCAAAAAGATGTCCCCATCCAGGCTCGTCGAATACCTCAACACCATGGGAGGCAGGCATGGAATCGGCCGTGTGGATATCGTGGAGAACCGGTTTGTGGGCATGAAATCGCGCGGCGTTTACGAGACACCTGGCTGCACCATCTTGCACGCGGCTCACCGGGCCGTTGAGTCACTCACCCTCGATAGGGAAGTCATGCATCTGAGAGACAGTCTTATTCCAAAGGTTGCCGAGTTGATCTACTACGGCTTCTGGTATTCGCCCGAGATGAAGGCGATCATGGCTATGACGGATGAAATCCAGGCCCCTGTTTCAGGTGTTGCCCGGATAAAGCTTTACAAAGGGAATTGCCACGTCGTGGGGAGAAAATCGAGAAACTCGCTCTATCTGAAAGATTTTGCTACCTTTGACAAGGATGCAGTCTATGACCAGAAAGACGCGGGCGGCTTCATTAAGCTCAATGCCTTGAGGCTTCGCATCCGGGCCATGCTGAAAAGATAGGGCTATGAGCGCGTAAGTGCAGGATGCAGCAAGCAGCAAGCTTTTGTCTTGAATTCCTAATGATTTTGCTCGGAGAATGCGATGAAATCCTATGACCCGCACACGATCGAAGAGAAATGGCAGCAAATCTGGGAAGCCGAGGAGCCCTTCCGAGCAGAGGAAGATGAGAGTAAGGAAAAATACTACCTTCTCGAGATGTTCCCCTACCCTTCAGGCCGAATCCATATGGGACATGTACGGAATTATTCCATCGGGGATGTCATCGCGCGATACAAGAGAATGCGGGGGTTCAATGTGCTGCATCCTATGGGCTGGGACGCCTTCGGCATGCCAGCCGAGAATGCCGCGATCGAGCGCGGGATAGCGCCTGCAAAATGGACCTACGACAATATCGCCTACATGCGGAAACAGTTGAAACGTCTCGGCTTCAGCTACGACTGGAAGCGGGAGATCGCAACCTGCGATGTCGACTACTACAAATGGGAACAGTGGATGTTCCTCAAAATGTACGAAAAAGGTCTGGCATACCGGAAGAATTCACCGGTTAATTACTGCGTCAAATGCCAGACTGTGCTCGCCAATGAGCAGGTTGAAGAGGGTACCTGTTGGAGATGCGGCGAGACGGTAATCCAAAAAGAGCTTACCCAGTGGTTCTTCGCCATCACCAAATATGCCGACGAGCTCTACGAGTATTGCGACAAGCTGCAGGGCTGGCCCGAAAAGGTCCTCAGCATGCAAAAGAACTGGATCGGCAGGAGCTACGGCGTGGAGGTCGATTTCACCCTGGAAGACGGGAGGCCGCTCACGATCTTTACCACCCGACCCGATACGCTTTACGGCGTGACCTTTATGGTGCTCGCCCCGGAGCACCCCCTGGCCCACGAACTGGCGAAAGGCACCTCCTACGAGAAAGAGGTAAAAGCGTTCATCGAAAAGGTGCGCAAGCAGGACAGGAGCTTCAGAAGCGAAATGAGCACCGCCAAAGAGGGGGTGTTTACCGGCAAGTACGCTGTTAATCCGCTAAGCGGCGCGCGGGTGCCTGTCTACCTGGGAAACTTCGTGCTCATGGAATATGGGACCGGGGCCATCATGGCCGTTCCGGCCCACGATCAGAGAGATTTTGAATTCGCCAAGGAGTACGGGCTGCCCATCATTGTCACCATAGCGCCCGAAGGCAAAACCCTTAATCCTGAGATCATGGATGCCGCATACGTCGATGACGGTGTTCTCGTGAATTCGGCCCAGTTTAACGGAATGAAGAACCGCGAGGCCATACTGAAGATTATCGAGTATCTTGAGCATAAGAAGTGGGGAAGGGGAACCACGAACTATCGTCTGAAAGACTGGGGTATATCGAGGCAGAGATACTGGGGTGCCCCGATTCCCATAATTTACTGCGACGATTGCGGCATCGTGCCCGTGCCCTATGAGGACTTGCCGGTCGTACTTCCCACAGACCTTGAGGTGAAGATGGTCGGAAGGTCTCCGCTTGCCGAACACAGGCAGTTCTATGAGACGGTCTGTCCCCAGTGCGGTAAAAAGGCTCGACGCGAGACGGATACGATGGATACCTTTGTTGAATCTTCATGGTATTTTCTAAAGTATACCTGCGCCGACTATGATCAAGGACCGCTTTACAAGAAGCAGGTGGATTACTGGATGCCCGTGGACCAGTATATCGGCGGCATAGAGCATGCGGTACTCCACTTGCTCTATTCACGATTTTTCAATCGTGTCCTCAATGAGTTCGGCTTTGTTGAAGCCCGGGAGCCCTTCTCGAATCTTCTGACTCAGGGCATGGTCATAAAAGATGGCGCCAAGATGAGCAAGTCGAAAGGTAATGTGGTGGATCCGGACTATCTTATTGAGCAGTATGGCGCCGATACGGCCCGCCTCTTCTGCCTTTTTGCTGCGCCTCCGGAAAAAGATCTTGATTGGAGCGATAAGGGTGTGGAGGGTAGTTTCCGCTTTCTCCAGAGAGTATGGAGACTCGTAACGGAGAAAGCCGATACGTTGCAGGACGTAGAGTCGGTCTACGCGGTCGACTCGGAAGATCCGGAACTCAAACAGCTCACTCACAGGATCCATAAGACCATAAAAAAAGTCACCGATGATCTGGCCAGGTTTCATTTGAACACGGCTATAGCGAGCGTCATGGAGCTCGTAAACGCGCTCTACAAGTTTATCGAAAAAGGAAGAACGGATGACCAATCGGTGCAGCTTGTCAAAGGCGCGGTGGAGACGGTGCTCACGCTAATTTTTCCCTTCGTACCCCATATCGCCACAGAGCTGTTAACGGTGATGGGCAAAGAAGTGAAACATCTCGGAAGCACCTGGCTTGAGTACGATGAGAGGTTTGTCATGGAGGAGAGAGTTATGATCGCCATCCAGGTGAACGGCAAGCTGAGAGATACCTGTGAAGTGGAACGGGACACCGACGAAGCTGAGCTGAGACAGATCATCTTCGATCTTGAAAAGATCAAGAAGCACATTGAGGGGAGAGACATCAAAAAGACCATCATCGTTCCAAACAAACTCTTCAATATTGTGTGCGTGTAGCAGGTTCAAATATGAGAGGGAAAGGTAGCGTCATGACCACAAGAAAACGAACAGGAAGTTTGCTATTCGTAACCGCACTCGCTCTTCTGCTTGTTTCATGCGGATATCAGTTGGTGCGTGAGAAGGGTATCTTCGGGGGCGACATCACCTCTCTGTATCTTTCCGTTTTCAAGAATTCAACCTACGAACCCCACATATCGGAGTACGTGACGAGCGCCTTCTCCCAGGAGCTTTTGACAACGGGATTATTCACGCTCAACAAAGAGAATTCTGACGGCTATCTACAGGGCACCATCAGCGACATAAGAATCGTGCCGGTCTCCCTCAACATAGCCGGCCTGGCGATTGAAAAGAATGTCACCCTTCAGCTCGATGTGGCCCTATACAGAAAGAACGGAACCTTTATCAAGCGATGGGGATTGTCCGACACGGAGACGTACAGGGTCGATAATATTGACGCTGAAGAATATAACAAAAACGACGCAATTACGCGACTGGCGGCCCGTATGGCAAGAAGATTCAGCTCCTTCCTGTTTGTCGATTATTGATGTTGCGGGTTGAAAAGCCTGTGGATTTTCCGCTTAAGCCTTCGTAACCTGATTCAGGACGCGGCCGAAGCGGGGCCTCCCGCATCCCACTCCGCTATCTGCAGTCAGACCGTAAGCTAGTAGTCGCCGTCTCAAAGTAAAATTGAGAAACGAATTGAGCGCAAACAAATCGTATGCACGGCGGGGATAAAGACCGGGATTGATGCAGCAAGCCTTTGACGCAAGGCTTTCCGGTTCTTTTGAAGTACTACGTGGCGGAAATTGGGTTAACTCTTGGCTGCAAGAGCCTTATCAGCCTTCTTTGAAAGTCTCGATACCTTTCGTGCCGCGTTATTCTTGTGTATCACCTTTTGTGATGCAGCTCTGTTGATAGATGCCACAGCGTTTTTGAGGAGGGCGGGTGCGTTGTTCTTATCACTGGCTTCTACGGCCGACAGGGCTTTCTTGATGTCCGTTTTCATGGTTGATTTTACGTGCGCGTTTCTGATCCGTTTTTCCTCGGACTGTTTGGCCTTCTTTATCGCTGACTTATTTTTCCTCAAGCTTAATCCTCCTCATGAGATTTTGTTTTATTTATCATTCATCATCCCGAAAAGTCAAATCATTCGTGAAGAACAGAATATACTGCTATTTCGGCCCGTTCTCGATACACGGTGTTACCGCCAGACATCGCCTCGGTCGGCCCCGCCTTCTATGAGTTTTGCCCAAGAATTGCACAGAAAGGCAGAACCAGGGCGTACCGCAACCGTAGTGATTGATTCGTTTTCAAGAATAATCTTATTGCGGGGCGATAAGCCCCTGTAATGCGCAATCCTTCAATATTAATGGGCTATTTCTTTCCGGCATTTCTCTTGGATGCCTTGAGAGGATTGATCTTCTGCTCTTCGACCTTTTGCACTTTTTTCACATGGGTCGACATGGAGCACGCACTCTTCTGCCATTTCTGTGCAGGGTAAGGGAAGCTCGCGCAGAACTTTCCCGTCTCGAATTCGAGAACTCTCGTGCAGCCTTCGCAGTTTTCCACAATCGTGTAGCATTTTCCGCCATTGTATGAGCATCCTGTTTTTTTCATAAACAGACACTCTACGCCCGCTTTTAGTGTTTCGCATACCATAACGGCATCACCTCCTTGATGTAATAAAGCGTATTATTTAACAATATTTTGTGTCGAGATGTCAATAGACATGTCAGGTATCGCGAAATGATGGGCGAAATTACTCAGAAAATATTGACATTAGGCCCAAAATATATTAAGAAATATTGTTTTGTCGAATAGTGTATCATGTTGCTTTTGGCATGATTCTTGTCGTATAATATATAATTTCGCTGGTGTAGCTCAATCGGCAGAGCAGCTGATTTGTAATCAGCAGGTTGCGGGTTCGAGTCCCATCACCAGCTACGGAGAGGTTCCCGAGCGGCCAAAGGGGGCAGACTGTAAATCTGTTGGCGAAGTCCTTCGGAGGTTCGATCCCTCCCCTCTCCACCATAAATAACTTGGTGGATAGTCGATAGTGATTCGGTCGGTGTCCTGGAAGATCGGTCTCACGAGGGGCTATTCGCCTTGGATTTTTTATAGAGTGATTAATGCGGGATTAGCTCAGTTGGTTAGAGCATCAGCCTTCCAAGCTGAGGGTCGCGGGTTCGAGTCCCGTTTCCCGCTCCATAAACCCGGGCGGGTTTATGCGTTGCCCGCTCTTGAAAAGCTTAAATGACTTTTGGAACGTTGCCCGTTCCGGAGGCCCATGTAGCTCAGTCGGCAGAGCACATCCTTGGTAAGGATGAGGTCAGCGGTTCAATCCCGCTCATGGGCTCCATAAAAAATAACACGGAGGTTCTATATGGCTAAGAAAAAGTACGAAAGGACCAAACCCCATGTGAACATAGGAACCATCGGTCACATAGATCACGGGAAGACGACCCTCACGTCAGCCATTACCAAGTGCCTCGCCAACAAGGGCTGGGCAAA
>DATKMQ010000170.1 GCA_035541755.1 Syntrophorhabdaceae bacterium | reverse complement strand
TTTCCGGAATAGAAGTGATGCAATTAAGATAGGTTATGTGCCCGACAAAGCGTGTAAACCATGAGTGAAGAGTATATAAGATATTGGGGCCTCACGCAGCACCCTTTTCTTCTTGCCCCCGACGGCAACATGATGTGTGTGACAGGCCAGTACTTTGAATGTTTCGAGCGTCTCAAGTACGCCATCAATACGAACAAGGGCGGTGTGCTTATCGTCTCGGAAGAAGCAGGACTCGGAAAAACCACCATTCTTCTCAAACTCATCGGCGAACTCACGGAACAATACGGCAAGAATTTTAAATATGCGTTTATCGACCATCCGACACTCACCGCTTCGCAGATGATTGAACAAATCACAGGAGCCATCACCGGCGAGATGCCCACCGATGACAAACTGAAGAACCTTAAGATCCTCAAAGAAGCGCTTATCGAGACCAAGAAGGAGGGTGGGAAGAACATCATCGTTATCGACGAGGGCCAGATGTTGTGCGGGGCCCGCGATGTTCTGCAGGAACTGAGAGCACTGATCAACTTAACCCATAACAACGAGTACCTCCACACCTTCATAATTTCGGGGCAAAAAGCGTTGTGGGATGAACTGCAGGGCATGCCCGAGTTCTGGCAAAGGCTCCCGGTGAGATACTTTTTCACCCCGCTGCGCTTCGAGGAGACTCGAGAGCTCATCAGGTATCGTCTCAACAAAGCGGGGCTTGATGTTGCCCGGGATATCTTCACCGAAGAAGCCGTGGAGATCATACACAAGTATTCAAAAGGCTTGCCCAGGACGATCATCGCCGTATCCGATCTCGCACTCCTCAACGGGTTTACCGACAGGACGCGAAAAATAGGCTTCAAAGAGGTATCGAAGGCCATCAATGCTATGACCGGAAAAGGGGACAGCCTTTCCTACATTATGAGTGAATCGAGAGAAGAGCGAGAGCCTGTGACTGTCTCAGGCCCTGCGGCGAATAAGCCGGTCAGGCCCGAAGCGGATGCGCGCGCATTTGTTCCGCAGAATATTGGACAGACTCTGAGAAACCGTTCATATATGAGTTACGCCATTATCGGCATCGCAATCGTGCTCTTTGTCTTTCTCGGCGCCCTGGGATATCGTCTTCTCTCTCCGGCAAAGCCTGCCAATACCGTGACAGCTGCGACCAAAGCCACCGAAACACCTGTGATCGTCTCACCACCTGAGACTCAAGCCGAGACGAACGAGAATCAGAATGGCTCCGGCAGGCCAGATGTGAGCGGCAATGAGGCGCCTGCAACCAGCGAAAACAACGAAAAAGACGTTATAGCCGCCTACCGGGAGGAGAGGAGATTAAACGTTCAACGACCGCCCACAAAACCGGGCGCCGTGGAAAAGATGCCCAACGAGCGCACAGCCATCGTGAACAAAGATGCGGCTAATGTAAGAAGCGCACCTTCTGTGGAGGCGCAGCGGATCCTCACCATCGTCCGGGGAGAGATGCTCACCGTCATTGATGAAAAGACTGATCAGACGGGAACGGTGTGGTATAAAGTACTGCTCTATAATAACCGGGAAGGCTGGATTGCTGATAAGGTTGTTACGGTTACGTCAAAACGATAAATCCGCCTTCGACCTTTGCCCATTCACCTATCACCTGTAATAAATTCACAGCACACTGGCGATCAAAGAGCGGGGGGTGTTCTACGCTATGAATATTTTTCCCGGATTGAGGATATTGTTCGGGTCAAAGAGTTTCTTGATTGCCCTGAGTGTGGCAATAACTTCGTCGGAAAGCTCCATGCCGATGTATGCCGCTTTTGATGTTCCAATGCCGTGCTCGCCCGAAAGGGTGCCGCCGAGCCTGATGGTTTCAGCAAAGATCTCTTTGACCGCCTCCTCGGCCTTGGCCCTTTGTTCGTCGGTATCCTCGATCATGAGGTTCACGTGAAAATTGCCGTCGCCTGCGTGGCCGAAGCTTAAAACCGGGATTGCGTATTTCTTTCCGATGCTCTCCAGCGCACGGATGAGGGCCGGGATGTGAGAGCGCGGGACAACCACATCTTCTGCAATTTTCACCGGATTGATATTGTAGAGGGCCTGAGAAAGGACCCGACGTGCCTGCCAGAGACGCTCGGCTTCCAGGGGATCATCGGTCACATCACACCGAACCGCTCTATTCTCGGTCACGATGCGTTTCACTTTGTTAACCTGTGGCAAAATAGAGTCTTTGTCTCCGTCCACTTCTATGAGGAGCAATCCTCCAATCCCTTGAGGCAGCCCCATAGGAGAGGCCTGCTCGCTGCACCACACAGAAGCCCGGTCCATAAATTCAATGGTGGAGGGTATGACCTTGGCGGCAATAATCGCGGAAACGGCTTGAGCTGCGTCCTCCACTTCCTGAAAGAGCGCGAGAATCGTAGCCTTGGATTCGGGCAACGGTATAAGTTTCAATGTGATCTTCGTGATAACACCCAGCGTGCCTTCGCTGCCCACGAACAGGCGCGTCATATCGTATCCAACAACACCTTTCATGGTTCTCACCCCCACATCGAGAATCTCTCCCGTGGGCTTCACCACCTCGAGACCCAGCACGTAATCGCGGGTCACGCCATATTTCAACGAATTGGGGCCGCCCGCGCATTCGGCTACGTTCCCTCCTATACTCGAATATTTGTAGGACGCCGGATCAGGCGGATAGAAGAGGCCGTATTTAGCTGCCTCCTGTTGAAGGTGAAAGTTGATCACGCCGGGCTCCACCACCGCGACAAGGTTGTTGGTGTCAATCTCCAGGATTCGGTTCATTTTTGTAAATACCAACACCACGCCGCTTGCAGCCGTGGGTATGGAACCTCCGGTCAGGCCCGTACCCTGCCCTCTCGGTATCACCGGAAAAAGATGCCGGTTGGCTAGTTTCAATATGGCAGATACTTCTTCGGCCGACGAGGGGAATACGACGAGATCCGGGATCACCCCATCCGTTCTGCCGTCATAGGCATAGCACTTCCTGTCCTCAAGAGAAGAGAGAACATTCTGTCTACCGACGATCTTTATGATTTCATCAATAATAGCTCTATCCATGCGCTCCCATTTCTCGGTAGTGTGCTATTGTGCTACGTGCAGCTATGTTATGCGGATATCGCGTACGTTCGGACACTGCTCCTGCTTCGTCTACATTTCTCCATCTTCTTTGAAGACGGCGCCGCTTGCCGCTCCGGTTACAAGCCTGGCGTAACGCGCCATATATCCCTCCGTGATCTTTGGCCTTAGCCGCTTCCACATCTTTTTGCGCTGTTCCATCTCGGCCCTGCTTACCTTGAGATCCACGCTCTTCTTCTTGAGATCGATTTCGATGATGTCTCCGTCTTTCACGAATGCGATAGGGCCACCTTCGGCAGCCTCCGGCGAAACATGGCCTATACAGAGACCTCGCGTACCGCCCGAAAAACGTCCATCTGTGATGAGCGCGCACTCCGTGTCAAGGCCTCTACCCGCAAGCACGCTCGTGGGTGTCAGCATCTCGCGCATGCCGGGACCACCCTTGGGCCCTTCGTAACGGATGATTACCGCGTCACCCGCCCATATCTTGCCTTCCATGATGGCACGGCCCGCGTCTTCTTCACTGTTAAACACCTTTGCTTTTCCCTCGAAATGCCATATCTTCTCTGAAACGCCGATACGTTTCACCATGGAACCCCCCGGAGCAAGGCTCCCTGCGAGTACAGCAAGACCCCCCTTCTTGTGATAGGCCTTTTCCAGAGGTCGGATGACATTCTCATCGCTCACCTCGGCCTTCTTGACAAGGCTTCCGATAGTCGTACCCGCCACGCTCACGCACCCCGAATGAATGAGGCGTTTCCGCGAAAGTTCTTTCATGATGGCGAGTACGCCACCTGCCTCGTACAAGTCCTCGAGATGATGAGGGCCCGCGGGGCTCATATTGCATATGTGAGGGACCTTCTCCGATATTTCGTCAAAGAGTTTAAGTGGAAGGGTGAGGCCGCCTTCATGGGCGATTGCAGGGAGGTGGAGCGCCGTATTGGACGAGCCACCGAACGCCATGTCGACGGTAATCGCATTCTTGAAGGCATCAAGGGTCATGATGTCACGAGGTTTCAAGCCTTTCTTGATCAGGTCCACAATTCTCGCGCCTGCTGTCTTCGCGAGTCTGATCCGGGCCGCGTGAACGGCGGGGATAGTGCCGTTGCCCGGAAGGGCGATACCGAGAGCTTCGGAGAGACAGTTCATGGAATTGGCCGTGAACATACCACTACAAGACCCGGCCCCGGGGCACGCGCACTGCTCGAGCATGCTCAATTCCTTCATGTCCATAAGCCCACCAGCCACCTTACCGACGCCCTCAAAGACGGATATGAGGTCCACCTCGCTTCCCTTGAAACGTCCAGTCAACATGGGGCCGCCGCTCACCATGATGGCCGGTATATTGAGCCGCATGGCGGCCATCATCATACCGGGGATAATCTTGTCGCAGTTAGGAATCAAAACAAGACCGTCGAAAGGATAGGCCTTAGCCATGACCTCAACGGAATCACAGATGAGCTCTCTCGATCCGAGAGAATATTTCATGCCCTCATGGTTCATGGCGATTCCGTCACAGATTCCGATGGTCGAGAACTCCATGGGAGTGCCCCCCGCCATCCTGATCCCGTCCTTAACGGCCTGGGCGATTTTGCCGAGGTGGATATGTCCCGGGATCACTTCGTTGGCCGAGCTCGCAACCCCGATAATTGGACGATCGAGTTCCTCGCTCAGATACCCCATGGCGCCAAAGAGGCTCCTGTGTGGCGCCCTGTCGATACCTTTTTTCATCCTGTCCGACCTCATGATCCCTCCTGAAATGTTCTCCTTAATCAAAAATTAACAATTCATCAATAGGATATTAAAGATTATTACAGGCGGCATTACTTTGCAATAGAATAGTGCGGGAGCACAGCCCATAAAAAAACAACTTTGCAAATATGGGGCGATGAGGTAATCTCATACGTATGAGCCAATACATAGCCATCATTGACGATGAACCGGATATCCTCGAACTGGTATCCTTGAGTCTCAAGCGATCGGGTTTCAAAACCCGGGAGTTTGCGGAGGTCGAGTCCTTCTACAGATCGCTCAAGACCGAGATACCTGATCTTATCGTGCTCGATCTGATGCTCCCTGATGTTGACGGGTTTGAGGTCTGCAAATATCTGAAGAGCCAGGAAGCGCTGAGCTCCATTCCCATCCTCATGCTGACGGCGCGAACCGAAGAAACCGAAAAAGTCCTCGGTTTGGAACTCGGAGCGGACGATTATGTGACCAAGCCCTTTTCACCTCGTGAACTCGTGGCCCGGGTGAAAGCCATCCTCAGACGGCATCATGGAAAAGAATCCCCGACCAAGAAGATGATTATCAACGGCATTCTCACGATCGATTCTGAGAAATACGAGGTGGAGGTAAGCGGCGCGAAGGTCGATCTTACCGCAACGGAATACCGCATTCTGCAGTTTCTCGCGTCAAAACAGGGACGGATCCAGTCAAGAGATCAAATACTGAGCTTTCTCTGGGGAGAGGAGAAATATGTGATTGACAGGACGATCGATGTTCATATCAGACATCTCCGTGAAAAACTCGGAAGGGCCGCTCCATTTATAAAAAATGTGCGGGGCCTGGGATATAAGATAGAAGCATGAGACGAACCATATTTTTCAAGATGTTCTCAAGCTATCTCACGCTTACCACAGTGCTCTGTGCCCTTATCATCGTATCTTCCCTGTACATCATACGCAGCGCCCACATCGATGCTACAGCCAAGGACCTTACGAACCTGGCGGCAGCCCTCAAAGGTCAGATTACGCCACTCGTGATAGAGAAAAATCCGGAAAAATTGGACAGCTTCGTCAAGGACCTGGGTAAACAGATACGCACGCGAATAACGATTATGGCGCCCGACGGGGTCGTGCTTTCCGATTCGGAAGAGAACCCGATCAGGATGGAGAATCATCAGACCCGAGTGGAGATGGCGCAGGCGCTTGAGGGTAATACGGGTGAGTCCCTCAGATTGAGTGGCACACTCAAACAGGAAATGCTCTACATCGCTACCCCGGTGAAGAAAGACAACAAGATTCTTTACGTACTGCGAGTGAGTCGGTTCTTGAGGGAGATCGCCGCAACAACAAACCGGCTCGTGCAGAAGATAGTAATCGTCACGCTCGTCATGGATGTTGCAGGCCTCTTTTTCTTCGCTCTTCTCTTTGCCCGAAGCGTTTCCCAACCGGTAAGGAAACTGAGTCTGGCCCTTCGCAAAGTCGCTCAGCAGAATTTTGCCATCAGGGTATTTCTCAAGACGAATGATGAACTGAGAGGGCTTGCCGACAGCTTCAATCACATGATCGCTGAGATGGAAGAACTGTTTTCGGAGCTCTCCCGTCAGAAGGAAGAACTCAACGGCATCATTACGTCGCTTCAAGAAGGTCTTCTCGCCCTCGACAAAGAAGATAGAATACTTATCGCGAATGCCAGTTTAAGAGAAATCGCCCATGAAAATCTCGAACAGGGGAGACACTACTGGGAAGTTCTTCGCGAGCCCAAACTCATCGATCTTATCCGTGAGGTGAGAGCCGGCCGGCGCAACGCCAGCGCCGAAATAGAGTTCAGCGCCGGGATATTCCTGTGCAGCGCCACTTTCCTGAGTTTCAAAGAAGAGATTACCGTCATCTTCCACGACATCACCGAAATCAAGAAGCTGGAGAAAATTAAGACGGATTTCGTACTCAACGTATCCCACGAGTTGAGAACGCCCCTTACGTCCATCAAAGGATTCATTGAAACCCTGGAAACAACTGCCCTGAACACGGAAAACCGTCATTATCTGGAGATAATAAAACGTAATACCGACAGGCTTATCAATGTAGTGAACGACCTGCTTGTGCTCTCCGAGCTCGAGGAAAAAACTTCAAGCCTCCGTGTGGAAGCCGTAAATATGAAAGATCTTGTCGACCGCGTCCTCAAGATCTTCGAACCCCAGATAAAAGCCAAAGGAATCTCTTTCAGCTTTATCTCTGATCCCGATCTCCCGTCGGTCGATGGCGATCCCTTCAAGCTTGAACAGGTCTTCATCAATCTTTTGGATAACGCCATCAAATATACAGAAAAAGGCGGCATATCCGTGGAACTACACCGTCGAGACGACAAGCTCGCAGTCATCATTGAGGATACCGGAGCCGGCATACCTCAGGAGCATCTCTCGCGCATCTTCGAAAGGTTCTATGTGGTCGACAAATCGAGATCGAAGAAGCTCGGAGGCACGGGACTCGGTCTCTCCATCGTCAAGCATATCATCCTCCTCCATGATGCGGCAATCGACGTATCGAGTACGCCCGGCGTGGGGACCAGGTTCACTGTGACCTTTCGCGCCCGCAACACATAAGAACGAAAAGAAGCTTTGTGCTATAATAGCGCTGTGGAACAAATACTATTATAAGGAGGGGTTAAGAATGGCACAGAAGAGCACAAAAAAGCGCGTGATCTTCAAGCTTAATGACGCCCGTGCACGGGAAGTCTTTGTGGCCGGTTCTTTTAACGCCTGGGATCCCTCGGCTCGTCCCCTCAAGAAGGATGCACACGGCGTATGGAAGACGACCATGTTGATACCAGGCGGTACGTATGAGTATCGGTTCATTGTCGATGGTCAGTGGATGGAAGATCCGACCGTAGCTGAAAAACGGCTCAACGAATTCGGCTCCTATAATACGGTGCTGACCGTTTAATTGCTTCCTCTCGTGGCTTAATATTGAGGATTCGCACGCACGCAAACGGCTGCCATGATTAAGGCAGGCCGCGCTCAGAATAAAACCCTAAGCGCTGCCCTAAGAAAAAGGAGCCTGTGAGTCCGCCTCATTAATCCAAAAATCCGCCATTCTTCGCAGGAAAAAGGGCATCAAAGAAAGACACCAACACGTTGTACACGGTATCCAACAGACAAATCCGGCTTGAACGCACTTATATTCCAAATATTATCTGTATGTTGCGAAGAGGCAAGCCCGTCCCCTCAAGTGGACAGAGAAACCTGGAATGTTTAGATTGAGATGAGGGCACAAGGGGATTAACGATTTCTTAACAATTTCTTAACACGGAACTTAACAATTTTGGCTTAGAATTCCCTCCAGATGTAACTAATTCAAGGAGGATACTATGAGTAAAATGCTTACACGTATCGGATTATTCGCGTGCTGTTTGTTCTTTCTGACCGCGGGGCTCAGAGTGTTCGCTGCCGACGAAGAATTGCTCGGTACCGGAGCGACGTTTCCCCAGCCCTTCTATTCAAAGATATTTGATGCCTACTATCAGCAATACAAGATAAAGATCAACTATCAGGGCATCGGCTCCGGGGGCGGCATCAATCAGCTTACGCAAAAGACCGTAGATTTCGGCGCAACAGATGCCTTCATGACCGCCGACGAACTAAAGGCTGCCGGGCCGGCTGTTCTCCATATACCTACCTGTCTCGGCGCCGTGGTAGTGACGTATAATCTTCCCGGTAATCCCAAGTTGAATTTCACACCCGATGTGATCGCCGATATATTCCTCGGCAAGATCACAAAATGGAGCGATGCTCGGATCGCCGCGACAAACAGCGCTGTGAAACTCCCTGATCTCCCGATCAGCGTTGTGAACAGGGCAGATGGCAGCGGTACCAACTACATCTTTACCGAGTACCTGTCAAAGATCAGTAATGAATGGAAAGGCAAGATAGGCGCTGGCAAGACAGTGAATTGGCCGGCAGGACAGATCGGACAGAAAGGCAATCCTGGCGTGGCAGGTTATGTATCGCAGACCCCAGGCGCTGTTGGATACGTCGAGCTTATCTACGCAATCCAGAATAAGATGGCTTACGCAAACGTAAAGAACAAAGCCGGCAGGTTCATTGAGCCAACACTCAAGGCGGTCAGCTCCGCGGCGAATGTAAAAATACCGGACGACACAAATGTATCACTCACCAATACCGGCGCGGCCGACGGCTACCCGATCAGCAGCTTTACCTGGCTTATCTTCTACAAAGAACAGAACTACGGCGGAAGATCAAAAGAAAGGGCAGAAACCCTCGCCAGACTTCTATTGTGGACTGTCAATGATGGGCAGAAGTATGCTGAACCCCTCCAGTATTCACCACTTTCTAAGGAGGCGCAATCTAAGGCTGTGAAAATAGTGCACTCCATAACGTATAACGGTGCACCACTCTTGAAGTAGCACACCATGGGGAGATGGTGGTCAGGATTTACCGTCTCCCCGGTTCAAACATTTCGCCGCGATCATTTTTCCGGGTCGCGACTAGATATGAAGGCGGCGTAATATCACATGGATTCACGGAAGATCAAAAGAGAAGCTCGTATCCACGGCTGCTCGCGATTCGACCCCGGCTTCAATCAGATAAACTCATTATATGTCACAGGCGCATTGGTAATGAAAACATTTGATGAATATGGACGAAAATAAACGAACGGCAAGTACTGACAAATCGGAGAAACGCTTCTCGGTGATCCTCACGGCTTCGGGCGTTCTTGTCCTCACGCTACTCTCGGCCAGCTTAATTACGCTCTTCATCAAGGCAATGCCGGCAATAGAGAAGTTCGGCGTTGCCTTCTTTGTCAGTAGATCCTGGAATGCGATGGCAGGCTCCTTCGGTGCCCTGCCGTTTCTCGTGGGTACGCTCCTCACCTCATTCATCGCCATTTTTGTGGCGATTCCTTTTTCCATAGCCATATCCATGTTTCTCGGAGAATATTTCAGGCAAGGTGCCATTTCCAACTTTCTGCGCAGCGCTGTCGAGGTGCTTGCCGGTATACCTTCAGTCATTTACGGCCTATGGGGCGTCTTCCTTCTTGTGCCTATCGTGAGGTCACTCGAACTGAAAATCGGCGTTATTCCGCATGGCGTAGGCATTCTTACCTCTTCATTGATCCTCGCCATCATGATTATACCGTTTAGCGCGTCGCTCGGAAGAGAAGTCATATCGCTCGTGCCTTCAGATCTCAAAGAAGCGGCATATTCCCTGGGAGCCACGCGTTTCGAAGTCATGAGGAACATCGTGATCCCGTATGCCCGATCGGGCATTATTGCCGGCATACTCCTCGCTTTCGGGAGGGCCATAGGGGAAACCATGGCAGTAACTATGCTCATCGGCAACAGCAGCTTTCTGCCCAAAAGTATCTTTAGTCCCGCCAATACCATGGCGAGTGTCATTGCCAATCAGTTCTCGGAAGCCACAGGCATTGTGGCCTCATCGCTCATCTAC
>DATKMQ010000169.1 GCA_035541755.1 Syntrophorhabdaceae bacterium | reverse complement strand
TTTGCCCAGCCCTTGTTGGCGAGGCACTTGGTAATGGCTGACGTGAGGGTCGTCTTCCCGTGATCTATGTGACCGATGGTTCCTATGTTCACATGGGGTTTGGTCCTTTCGTACTTTTTCTTAGCCATATAGAACCTCCGTTGCTGATTTTTCTCTATTTCTCATCAAATTTTCATAGATATGCGAGGGTACGGGGTTGTAATGGAAGAATTCCATGCTGAAGTAACCCCTGCCCTGGGTCATGGAGCGAAGCTGTGTGGTATAGCCGAACATCTCATCAAGAGGGATGTAGGCGAGGATATACTTGAATCCGTTCCTGTCTCCTAATTCGGCAACCCTACCTCTCCGTGACGTTATATCGCCGATAGTCGTTCCCATGGCCTCAAGCGGCACGTTGATGTCGACCTTCATGATCGGTTCGAGAATCACGGGGTGGGCCTTGGCGATGGCATCTTTGAGGCCGATCGAGGCGGCAAGCTTAAATGCAAGTTCGGACGAGTCGACGTCATGGTACGATCCATCGACAAGTTCTACTTTGAGATTAATGAGCGGATATCCGAGGACCACGCCTTTTTCCATGGTTTCCTTGATACCGGTTTCGATGCTTGCGATATACTCTCTCGGTATGACGCCACCGACGGTATTATTCTCAAACAGAAAATCTGCTCCCTCATGAGGCGATATCTTGAGCACGACGTGCCCGTACTGGCCGCGTCCGCCCGACTGCTTTATGTACTTGCCGATACCGGTTGCGGGTTTGGTGATGGTTTCGCGGTAGGCTACCTGCGGGGCCGAGGCGACCATTTCAAGGTTGTGCTCTCTTTTCGCCCGGCTCATGATGATCTCCAGGTGAAGTTCGCCCATGCCGGAAAGGATTACCTCGCCGGTTTCGCTATCAAGCTTCACATTGAGGGAGGGGTCTTCCACGGTATATTTGTTGAAGACAAGCCACATCTTCTTGAGGTCGTCCTTTTTCTTGGGCGTCATCGCGCAAGAGACCACAGGTGTCGGCACCTCGATGGTCTCGAAAAATATATTGAAGTCCGGGTCTGTCAGGGTGTCGCCTGTAGCAGCGCCCTTGAGGCCGACGATAGCACAGATATCGCCCGCTCCTACCTTTTTGACTTCTTCCCTTTTATTCGCGTGAAGTCTTATGATCCTGCCAATACGCTCGGTTTTTGATTTCGCATTATTATAAACCACGTCACCGGCTTTTAGTTCGCCGGAATAGATCCTCATGTAGCTTAACTGTCCCACGAACGGGTCGGTCATGATTTTGAACACCAGTCCGCTGAACGGCTCGCTCATGATCCCCTGCAACGTTTTCTCCTCACCGTCTTCGGTCCAGCACTGATATGGCGATACGTCATCGGGGGAGGGCAGGTAGTCTACGATAGCATCAAGCAGAGGCTGTATGCCTTTGTTCTTGAAGGCGCTTCCGCAGAGTACAGGGAGTATCTTTCCCTGAAGCGTGCCTTTTCTCACGATCTTTCTCACATGGCTTTCCTCTATCTCCTCGCCATCGAGATAGCGCGACATGAACTCATCATCGATTTCTGACAACGATTCCATGAGCGACTCTTGTGCTTTCGCCAGCTCGCCCGCAAGATGCTCGGGTACCTCCACGGTCTTGTAAGAGATGCCGAGTCTGTCTTCGTTGTAATAGATGGCCTTGCCGGTTATCACGTCGACAACTCCGATGAACTCGTCCCCATCCTTGATGGGAATCTGGAGGGCCAGCGGATTAGCGTTCAGTATCTCCCGTAACATGGCGAGGCATTTCTGAAAATCGGCGCCGGGTCTGTCCATCTTGTTCACATAGCCAATCCTCGGAACGCCGTATCTGTCCGCCTGTCTCCAGACGGTCTCAGACTGTGCCTCCACGCCTTCAACGCCGGAGAAAAGCGCAACCGCTCCGTCGAGCACTCTGAGCGATCTTCCGACCTCGATAGTGAAATCTATGTGCCCCGGGGTGTCTATGATATTGATTCGGTGATTTTTCCAGAAGCAGGTTGTTGCGGCTGCGGTGATGGTGATGCCTCGTTCCTGCTCTTCTTCCATCCAGTCCATTGTTGCGGCACCGTCATCAACCTCGCCGATGCGGTTATTGACGCCGGTGTAAAAGAGGATCCGCTCTGTTGCAGTGGTCTTACCTGCATCAATGTGCGCCATGATCCCCACATTTCTTACCAAACTATTCAAATTGTCCATGAGCAACTACTACCACCTGTAATGGGCAAAAGCCTTGTTGGCTTCGGCCATTTTGTGCGTATCCTCCCTTTTCTTTACTGCATTCCCTTTGTTATTAAAAGCATCAATGATCTCAGAAGCAAGCTTTTCCAACATGGTTTTTTCGGCCCTCTCTCGGGCATACCGAATAAGCCAGCGGACCCCGAGAGACAGCTTTCTGTTCAGTCTCACCTCAACCGGCACCTGGTATGTGGCTCCACCGACCCGGCGCGCCTTCACTTCTATCTCAGGCTTGATATTATCCATAGCCTTATGGAATATCTTAAGGGGCTCATCCTTGAGTTTACTTTCAATGTAGTCGAAGGCCCCATAGACGATACGGGTGGCGGTACTCTTCTTGCCATCCAGCATCACGCAGTTGATCAGTCTCTGTACCAGAAGGTCGTTGTACTTCGGGTCAGGTGTTTTTTCTCTTTTTGATACATGTCCTTTTCTCGGCATGCTTTACTCCTGATATTGTTGGTTCCTATTGTTTCGGTTTTTTCGCGCCGTATTTCGATCTGCTCTTCTTTCTGTTTGCAACGCCGCTTGCGTCAAGCGAGCCCCTGATGATGTGGTATCTAACGCCCGGAAGGTCTTTAACCCTGCCCCCCCTGATAAGAACCACGGAGTGTTCCTGCAGGTTATGACCGATCCCGGGGATATAAGTTGTCACCTCGATCCCGTTCGTCAACCTTACACGGGCAACCTTCCTCAAAGCGGAATTCGGTTTCTTCGGGGTCGTGGTATAGACCCTTACACAGACTCCCCGTTTCTGAGGACAATTCGTCAAAGCCGGAGAGGCGCTCTTCTTTTTGACGGCTTCTCTCCCGAGCCTGACTAACTGATTGATAGTAGGCATTAATACCTCCAAAGAAAATGATCCCTCATCGCTTTTAAGGGATGTCTGGTACACGCAAAAAAGCAGAGCTATATTAAACAATTATCCCTTCTATGTCAAGACTTTTTTAACAGTTTTTAATGGGGGGTAGCAAACCAAATACAGCCACTTTGGGATGCCTCACGGTCATGGTCCTGTCTAAATTTGGAGAAATATTTTATTTCCCAATATAATCAATATGTTTTAAACCTGTCCGGGGCCATAATTCACCCGCGAAACGTGAAGCCGGCATCTCACGACCCTTGCCTTCTGGTTGTTTCCTTGATAAATGCGATCATTTCTTCAAAGCGCTTGTGTCCAATCATACGTGGAGCTATGGGCGGCATATGAACCTCCCCCCTCTTTTTGTATCTGTTGAACGGTAATGAGCGCCCCCCGATCTGTGAAGCTCGCCTGCCACGACGAGCCCAAGACGGCTAACCCCTTGCATAACCTAAATGCAGCCTTACAATCTAGAAAGATACACAATTATGACGATTAAGGAGGCCACATGTTCGCACCGAAGAAGATCCTCGTACCCACCGACTTTTCAAAGTTTTCCGATGAGGCGCTGGAAAAGGCCCTCGACATAGCGAGGCAATACCAGTCCGCCGTCCATCTCCTGCACGTCATTGTCGTCACAAAGCAATGCGCCGATTACTATTGCCTTGATGACGCCACCATGCAGATGATCCAGAAGAAAACAATGGAAGCCTCCAGGGACCTTATGGAAAAGCAGGTTCGCAGAGTCGTCAAATCAAAAGACATCGGTATTACGTCGAATATTGTGCTTGGAGTCCCCAATGAGGAGATTCTAAAAGAGCAGAAGGAGACCAGAGCCGATCTTATTGTGATTGCCTCCCGGGGAATGAGCGGCCCCCCGGAGCATATTCTTATGGGTGCCATCGCTGAAAAGGTCTTGAGAGGGGCACGATGCCCGGTTCTGCTCGTTTAAACGTGCAGGGCTAAGCATCAGTCTCGATAGTAAGAGGCCCTCGGAGACGTTTTAGGACTCCGAGGGCCTCTTTGATTCCTGTTAAGCTAATCTCTTACTGTCTGCCTTTTACGATCTCGTCAACCACGGACGGATCGGCAAGCGTCGTGATATCGCCCAACTGATCAATCTCACCTGATGCAACCTTCCTTAAGATCCTCCTCATGATCTTGCCCGAACGTGTCGTGGGCAGCCCTGGCACAAACTGGATCTTACCGGGAGAGGCGATAGGGCCGATCTCTTTCCTCACGTGGGCCACAAGCTCTTTTTTCAGGGCATCGGTCCCTGCCACGCCCGTCTTAAGAATAACGTATGCATAGAGGTCTTCGCCTTTTACCTCATGCGGGAAGCCGACCACGGCCGACTCTGCCACCGCCGTGGTGTAAGAGTTGAGTGCGGCTTCAACCTCTGCGGTTCCCATGCGGTGACCGGATACGTTGACCACGTCGTCGATACGACCCATGAGTCTGAAATAGCCGTCTTCGTTCCGGATGGCTCCGTCGCCAGAGAAGTAGAAGCCGGGCTGCTGCACGAAATAGGTATTGAAGAATCTTTCAGGTTCCCCGAAGACCCCTCTCATCATACCCGGCCAGGAACGACCTATGCAGAGCTCGCCTTGCTCATTCACTGGCGCATCCACGGCCGGCATATCAGCCGACGCTCTCGACTGGAGGGCGCGTGCGTCAACTCCAAAGAACGGAAGTGTCGCATACCCGGGAATGGTCGGCCATGCGCCCGGAAGCGGAGTGATGAGGATACCGCCGGTCTCAGTCTGCCACCAGGTATCGCAAATGGGGCACTTCTCTGCGCCTACGTATTTATGGTACCAGAGCCATGCCTCGGGGTTGATGGGCTCACCCACGGAGCCGAGAAGCCTCAATGAAGAGAGGTCTCTGCCCTGCGGCCATTTCTCTCCCTCTTTCATGAGCGCCCTGATCGCGGTCGGCGCTGTGTAGAAGGTTGTGACCTTGAATTTTTCTACGATCTGCCAGAATCGGTCCGGGTTGGGGAACGTGGGCACGGATTCGAATACGATTGATGTAGCGCCGTTGGACATAGGTCCGTAAACGATATAAGAATGACCGGTTACCCATCCGATGTCAGCGGTGCAGAAGAAGATATCCTTGTCTTTGTAGTCAAAAATGTATTTGAACGTTGCGTACACGTAGGTCATATATCCGCCGGTCGTGTGGAGCACGCCTTTGGGTTTGCCCGTGGAGCCCGACGTATAGAGGATGAACAACGGGTCTTCCGCATCCATCATTTCGGCAGGGCAGTTGTCACTGATATCGGCCGCCGCCAGTTCTTCTTCGAACCATACGTCTCTTCCAGCCTTCATGGGAACATCAAACTTGTCGAGTCTCTTGACCACGACAACCTTGTCCACGGTGTGGCCTTCTTTTGCACACAGGTCACATGCTGTATCGGCATTGGCCTTGGAGCTCACGTTCTTTCCGGAACGCCAGTAACCGTTTGCCGTGATGAGCACCTTGGCGCCTGCATCGAGGATTCTATCACGGAGCGCTTCGGCCGAGAAACCGCCGAAAACGATCGTGTGTATGGCGCCGATACGTGCGCAGGCGAGCATGGCCACGGGAAGCTGCCAGATCATGGGAAGATAAATGGCAATCCTGTCGCCTTTGCGTACGCCCTTTTTCTTGAGCACGTTCGCGAACTTTGATACCAGAGTCAGCATTTCTTTGTAGGTAAGTTTCTTGACATCATCCTCGGGCTCACCCTGGAAAAGAATAGCCACCTTGTCGCCTTTTCCTTTCTTAATCTGAGCATCAAGGCAGTTGTAAGAGATATTGGTCTTGCCGCCGATGAACCATTCGATTTCGCCTTTGGCGAAGTTCTCCCTGTTCACCTTGAGCCAGGGCTTAAACCATTCGAGCTCTTTAGCCAGGTTGCCCCAGAACACCTCCGGGTCTTGCACGGACTGTTTCCACATTTTTTCGTATTCTTCGCGGCTCTTTACGTACGCCTGGTCGACGAATGCTTTTGACGGTGGGAACTTCTTGCTCTCTTCCGCCACGGGTTTTGTATCTGCCATACTGAACCTCCTGATTTATTATTTTGATTTGCTGCTCGTTATCCGCTTGCTTTAATCCGTTTAGACGGATAATTTTAAACGCGTATTGGAAGGTTGTCAACAATTTTTTGTTAATATTTTCACAATATAAGGGGTTTAATGATGGCATGCAATCGCACTCCTGTGGCCGCTTCGGTTATAAGCTTGACATTTCGAGCGGTCTTCCATAATCTTTTGCCATGCAAAAGCTGTCTATCGGGATGTTCGATTCAGGCGTAGGCGGTCTCACTGTTCTGCGGGAAGTAAAAAGACTTCTCCCGTCGGAACGGATCATCTATTTCGGGGACACGGCCCGTGTGCCCTACGGAAACAGGTCGGCTCAGGCGGTAACCAAGTACGCCCTTGAATGTGCCCTCTTTCTCCTCACCAAAGGTATAAAACTCCTCGTGATTGCCTGCAATACGTCTTCTGCCCTGTCTTTGCGTATCCTGCAGAAACGATTCCCCATCCCGGTCATTGGTGTCATCGATCCCTGCGCACGGGAGGTCGTACAGTCGACGCGTAACAAAAGAGTGGGTGTTATCGGCACGAAGGCGACTATCAAGAGCGGCGCCTACGTCAGATCCATTCAGAAAATCGATCCTCGTATCCGGGTATTATCAAAGGCATGCCCGCTTTTCGTGCCCATCGCCGAAGAGGGCATGGAAAACGATGAGGTGGCCTACCTCGTGGCCGAAAAGTATTTGAGGGATTTGAGGCGATCACATATCGACACCCTTGTCATGGGTTGTACCCACTACCCGATCCTGGAAAAAGTCATAAAGAAGGTCATGGGACCTCAAGTGTCCATGGTAAACGCAGGTAGAGAAACGGCAAAGGAAGTGAAGAGCATCCTGGAAACCAAAAAGATGCTCAACGGCAAAGGCAGAGGGGGGTGTGAATACTACGTTACCGATGCGCCCGAATCGTTTCGAGAAATCGGCAGCCGGATCCTCAAAGAACCTTTGACGAGCGTAAGATCGCTTAAGAACCTCGACTACAAAGATTATCTTCTTTCTTCATGATTGTAGATGTAGCGCTTCCGATCCCTGCCGCCAAGACGTTCTCTTACACGGTGCCTGACAGATGGAAACCGTTTGTAGAGCCATTTATGCGCCTCAAGGTGCCTTTCCACAACAGGATTCACACCGGGGTCGTGATCACGGTCGGCCAGGGGGATGACCCCGGGCTCAAGGAAATCCTCGAAATCATCGATTTTTTTCCGCTTGTAGACGAGACACTGGCCGCGCTTTGCAACTGGTCATCTCGCTACTACGTAACCCCCATCGGTCTCGTTCTTAAGTACGCCCTGCCCCCGACGTTGAATGTTGAACCGCATGTCATGCTTCGCGCACATGATCATGAAACCCTTCACTTGAACGGCTTGACTCTCACGAAGGCCGTGAAACTCTGCGGCCGGGAGGCGCTGTTTCGGTTAAGACAGAGGGGTTCGATCAGCTTGCATGACGTTTTTACCGGAGAATCTTTTTTGCCCGTAAGTGGGACAAGTACAGATGACCATACCCAACAAAACAGACTGTTTATCGGTGACGTCCGAAGCCGCCTCAACCATTACCTGGAGTCCATTTCTTCGGCAATAGACAATCAATCCAATGTCCTCATGCTCTTACCCGATCACTATGCGGCGGGGACTTATTTCAAAAGGGCACTTACTGAACGATTCGGCGATAGGGTGCTCTGGTACGGTTCGGGGACAACAGCCAGATCGAGAATGGAGACCTTTCATCGGGCCAGGACGCAAGGCGGGCGTGTTGTGCTCGGCAATAAGAGTTGCGTCTTTCTACCCATGCGCGGGCAATCGCTTGTCATTATCGAAAGAGAGGAAGAGGATGAATATAGAAACGAGCAGGGGTTTAAATTCAATGCAGGGACCCTCGCCCTGAAACGGGCCGCTCTTGGCCGGATTCCCGTGATCGTGGGGAGCGCCTCACCCTCGTTGGACACGTATCGTTATGCCGAATATAATGGTTTCCAGATGGTAAAAAACAAGTGGCTCCTCGATCCAGGGAGTCAGGAAAAGATTACCGTTGCCGGCCTCACATCATCTGCCGCGTTCCTCGAGGAGCTCGTGCCTGTCATTAAAGCGGGGCTCATCGAGAATCAGAGGATCGCCGTGTTCACACCGAGGAAGGATTACGGGTCCTCTCTTATGTGCCACGACTGCAAGAAACCATTATTGTGCCCCGATTGCCAGGGCGTTCTCGGCTATGAAAAAGAAGCTGGGCGGCTAACCTGTTCGCTTTGTGGCAAAAGTTTCTCCTATGAGGAAGAGTGTTCGCATTGCGGGGGTACAATTATCCGGTTCCTACGGGTTGGCGCCGAATATGTTGCGGAGAAGCTTACAGACTATTTTCCTGATGCGGCCATACTGAAGATCACCGGTGACTCCCTAAAACGGGAAATGCGAAGATTAAAAAAGTCCCCCGCCCAATCTCCTCTTATCCTTGTCGGCACCCAGTCGCTTTCCAAACTGTACGAATTCCACGTCCAGCAACTCGTTCTCCTGGGGTGGGAAGACCTGCGAAAAATGGGCGGATATCGTTCCGATGAGAAGATGGTTCAGACCCTCATCAATCTCCTCGATGCGCTCACACCCGAAAAGATCCTCTTCTTCATGGAGCGAAAGCATAGAATGGACATGGACCTTTTTATGGACATGGAAGGGCTATACCGTCAAGCGCTCGGGAAAAGACAGGAGGCCGATTTTCCGCCGTACCGGCGGGCCTTCCTCGTGGAGATCGACAAAAAGGGCAAGGATAGAGGGGACAAGACCATCAAGAGAATAAGAGATATACTGCACGAGGAGGGGCTTTTTGAGAATTCGGAATCAATGCCTGTGCTTGAAAAAAGCATGGCGCAGAAATGGAGACTGGTCTTAAGAGGGGAGTTGGAGCCGCTTTCGAGGGCTCTTCTTAAGGTCTATGGCCTGCCCCATGTCCAGATAGAAGCAGACCCCCCGCACATATAAGCTTGAGCGGATTCGTGCCTAACCCCACAGGCTCACAACAAGATATTATCGGTGATTGTACTGGGGATAAAATAAAGAAAGGAGATGTTTCCATCTCCTTTCTTTATCGATCACAGCGGAACTACTTCTTCGCGGGTGCTGCCGGAGCCGCAGGAGTTGCGGCCGGTTTGTCTGCCGGTTTCTCGTCTTTCTTCGGAGCCTCTTTCTTTGCTGCCTTTGCGGCCTTAACGGCCTTCACGGATGTCGCCTGCATCTTGCCGTCTTTTTCAGAGTAGACCACGGATACCTTGTCGCCAGCCTTGAAATCGGGCATTTTCTTGATCTTGGAGACGTCAAAGGTCATTGTCCCCTTGTCGTTCTTTGCATCAAGCGTCTTGGCCGTTGCATCGGTGCTCACAAATTCACCCTTAAAGGTCTGAGTTTTTGCCTTTGCTGCTTTCGGTTTCTCGGTTGCCGCTGCCGGTTTGTCGGTCTGTGCGAACACGGTGGTCACGAAAGCAACACCCATAAGAACTGCGAGAGCGATCACAAGAATCTTCTTCATAATTGTTCACCTCCTCTTTTTTTATTTTAACTGCCTTCATGTTCAGTCTAAGAAGCAACAAGCGTGCCATGTCCGTAACATATTGAAATTAGGTAAGAATGTAAAAAAGAGGTGTACCTTGAACCGGCGAATTGTCGGATAAATCCGATGAATGCACGGCTTTTCAGTCGGAAATTTCCGTCTTAAGAAGCCTTGTTCAATTTATTCGAGGAAACTGTTCTTGAAAGGTTCACTTTTTCTTTGAAATCATACAGGCCAAGTTCTTTGAGCTTGGCGATCCCCACGAAGAAGGTGTCCCTGCTCACCCCAAGCTTCACGATAATCTCTCTGGGTTCGGTCAGCTCCTGAAAATCTTGGGCAAAGGGATCGAGCTTTGTCAGATAGAGATACAACCTGTACTCGGCAGCGGTGAGCTTCGCATCGATAAGATGATCGATGGTAGACCGAAGCCTGGTCAGGGATGGATCAAGCGAGCTAACCTGTCTCACCTCCGCGGGCACATTCGAAATATCGATCACATCCCCATCGCACATGATGTAGGCGCGCTCCAGGACCGACTCGAGCTGCCTCACGTTTCCCTGCCAGGAATATTTCATGAAGGCCTGTAAAACGTCGCCGCTTACGCTCTTTGCCACGCCGTGGGTCTTTTCAAGCCTCTTAAGGAAATGCTCCACGAGGAGCGGAATGTCGGTCACGCGCTCTCGGAGCGGAGGGATAGTAAAGGCGATGACGTTGAGCCGGTAGTAGAGGTCTTCGCGAAATCTCTTCTCAATGATCTCCTGCTCGAGCTTCTTGTTCGTTGCGGCAATGATCCTCACGTCGAGCTTGATCGTTTCTTTGCCGCCGACCCGTCTTATTTCTTTTTCCTGAAGCGCTCTCAAGAGCTTGGCCTGGGTACCAAGCGAAAGATCACCGATCTCATCAAGAAACAGGGTGCTGCCGTTCGCCTGTTCGAAAAGCCCGATATACCGGGACAGCGCCCCGGTAAACGCCCCTTTCTCGTATCCAAATAGTTCGCTCTCGAGCAGCGTCTCCGGTATGGCGGCACAATTTATGGCAAAAAACGGCTTGTTCCTCCGGGGACTGAGATAATGGATGCTTTTCGCAAAAAGTTCTTTCCCTGTTCCGCTTTCTCCATAGATGAGAACCGTCGAGTTAGTCGGTGCAACCCTCTGCACGATTTTATAGAGTTCTTCCATGGAACCGTGGACTCCCACGATATTGTCCAGGTGGAACCTGTCCTGGAGTTCTTCTTTGAGCATTATGTTGTCTTTTAGGAGGTTTACCTGGTTGAGTGCGTTCTGGACTACGAGCAATAGCTGCTCTTTTCCCAGGGGTTTTTCCAGGTAGTAAAAAGCGCCCAGTTTTGTCGCTTCGATAGCCGAGGGGATAGAACCGAAGGCGGTCATGATGATGACGTGACATATCTTTCCTAATGCCATGACTTCCTTGAGAACCTCCGTACCATCTATATCGGGCAGTTTCAAATCGGTAAGCACGAGATCGAAGGCGCCGGTCTTTAGCATGTCCACCGCCTTTTTTCCGCAATCGGCCCCTTCCACGTAATAGCCTTCCCTGGCCAGTATGGTCCTGATAATATCACGTTGATTCTTGTCGTCCTCGACGACGAGAATCGTGCCCCTGTCATGCTTCATAGGGTATCCTCATGGTCATGGTTGTTCCCCTGCCCACATGGCTCGCTATGGTTATCGATCCCCCCTGTTCCTCGACAAAGCGTTTTGTTATAGCAAGGCCGATTCCGATGCCGAATTTTTTCGTCGAGTAGTAAGGCTCGAAAATCTTTTGGATCTCATCGGGCCCTATACCCTCTCCCGTATCGGTAACGGAAACATATGAAGAGGTGTTTTCGCGTCCGCACTCGATACGCACTTCGCCCTCATCGCGAATAGATTGCACAGCATTGACAATAAGGTTGATGAGGCATATACGTGTGTATTCCCGGTCACAGAACATGCTGTCTTCGCCTTCACGGCATGCTGTAGCGATTTTGATAGTGTCTGGTATTTTGTGCCTTACAAGCGAGAGCGCTTCGTTGACGAGCGACTGGGACGATATTCGTTCCCGGTTGAGCGTTATGGGCTTGCCGAGAAAAAGGAAATTATGGATGAGTTCGTTAACTCTCTGGATTTCTTTCAAAAGATTGTCGAGAAGTGCCAAGAGGTCTTCTCTGTTCTCGATGGGCGCGCCGCCTATAGACTCCTTGATATGGCCTATGGAAAGTGACAGAAAATTCAGCGGGTTACGAATTTCGTGGGCAATACCGGACGACAACTGGCCGATCATGGAAAGCTGCTCGGTCTTTTTCAATTTTTCCTCTAATTCCATACGTTCGACGAGCTTGTCCACCATTTCATTGAAGCTCGTGATGAGTACCCCTATCTCGTCTCCGCGCTCTTTCTCCCGAATTTTGACGAGCTCTCCCTCGGCGATCTTTTTGCTTGCATTGGCGATTTTCTTGATAGGGTCGGTGTACTTCTCGGCGATGATCAGGCAGATGATGATTCCTATGCTGAAGGCAAAGACCATGCTGAGTATGCGCTTGATATGTCCCTGTCGGCGGAGCAGCTGGTAGTCATCAAGCGCCATGTTGATGTGGATGTAGCCGATATTCTGTCCCTTGATCGACACGGGCATGATTACGTTGTAGAGCTTCTGTGTATCGGTAAGGTGATCATCCCCGAGACGGGCTGTGATCATGAGACCCTTTTTTCTTCCCGTCTTTTTTTCGCCGATCGTCTCCTTGGTGCCTACCTTTTGCGGATTGGAACTTGCGATGACCTCGGACGTATCGTTCAGTATGGAAATCTCCTTGATGCCCTTCTTGTTCAGCATGTTAACGTAACTTTTCAATCTTTCTGTGCTGTCTCCCCGGTAGGTCAGCTCCTCAACGCTGATTTGAATCGCCTTGGTTATATCATCGATATTGTCTGTCACCTTGTCGATGAGCTGTTCTTCGCTTCGCGAGTATAGGACCGTAAGGGAGCTAATAGACATGAGGAGAAGAAAAACGAGGATGAGAAGCATCTGGGTCTTGAGCGACAGGCTCCGGAAGACCCTCTTGAGGGCCAAAAAAATCGCCTGTCTTTTGTTTGCCCGGTGGTATTCCGTGGACGAATCCGGCGCATTCTGCGCGCCAGTCTCAGCTGCCTTTTGTTCCATGTTTATCTCCTGCCCCCGGTACTGAGATACCTGTTTATTCTCTCCGTAATCAAGTCTCGCGGGATAAGTTCAAATATCTCCTTGAGCGGGGGGCCGCTCTTCCGGCCGGTAAGCACCGTTCTGAGAACCATATAGAGATCCTTCTTTTTAAGTTGCGATTCCTCAGTCAGGGCGCTCACCACGTTTTCCAAAGAGAGGGCAAGCGGCCCGGTAAAAAAACCGCTGAGCTTCGTAACGAAACCATCGGGAAGCTTAAGCTCGGCAAGATAAGCCTGTGCTTCCTCGTTCATGTGGGGCTTTTCAAAGATATCGAGATAATCTCTCATCTCGTTGAGCGTCGCTGCATTTTCTCTTAAAATCGCTATACGCTCCCTGTACTCAACCGGCAAATCGAGCTCTTTAAGGAGAGTTTCGAGCGGGATCTTCTTCATATACTCTTTATTAAACCAGTAAAGCTTTTCCATATCAAAAAAGGAGTCTGTCCTGGAAAGCGAAGCCAACGAAAACGATTCGGCAAGCTCGTTCATATCCATAATTTCCTTGGTTACGCTTCTTCCAACAGTGCCGAGATAATTTCGGAGCGCCTCGGCCAATATTCCCATCTCGCGAAAGTCTCGCACTCTTGTCGCCCCATATCGTTTGCTAAGCGGTTTTCTATCTTCTCCTACGAGCAAAGAAAGATGCGCATAGTGAGGTGGTGTTGCGCCGAGGGCTTGAAAAAGCATGATCTGCTTCGGAGTATTGGAAAGATGGTCCGCTCCCCGTATGACGTGGGTAATATTCATAAGCATGTCGTCTATGGTAACAGCAAAGTTATACGAAGGCGTTTCTCCCTGTTTCATAAGAATGAAATCATCAACGTGCTCCAAAGGGAAAGCAACTTCTCCGCGATAGCCTTCGTCAACAAAACGAATTATCCTACGCTGTGATCTAAATCTTATCACGTACGGCTTGCCGCTACTTTCCAGATCAAAAATCTCCCCATCCGAAAGTTTGCTGCATGTTCCATCGTAACGCGGCGGCTGGCCATTCTTAAGAGACGCTTCCCGCATTCTTTCAAGGGTCTCCTCGGAGCAGAAACACTTGTACGCGGCGCCCTTATCCAGGAGTTGCCTGGCGTACGATCGATATATGTCGAATCTTTCTGTCTGCCGGAGGGGGCCCTCATCATAGGCAATGCCGAGCCATCCCAGATCATCGAGGATCGAGGCCTCGTATGAAGTATCTGACCTTTCCAGATCGGTATCTTCAATCCGCAGGACGAATTTCCCCTGATTTCTCCTGGCGAAGAGATAGTTCAGAAGCGCAACCTTTGCGTTCCCTATATGGAGATGGCCCGTGGGGCTTGGAGCAAACCGTACCTTAACCATTTAACGATTAAACCTCGTGTGTCGCAAGGAGTGTTCCATGCCTTTATTTTGCCTTCCCGTCATGCTTGTCTTTATATTCTTTCGAGGAGCGCCACAGCCTGTACTTCAATACCTTCTTTTCTTCCGGAAAACCCGAGGCCTTCGGTGGTCTTTCCCTTCACACTTATCGATTCGACGTCTACTTCAAGGATACTCGCCAATCGTGCCCTAATTGAATCTCGATAAGGCGAAATCTTCGGTTCTTCTGCAACAACAACTGCGTCTACATTAACAATCCTGTATCCCCTCTTCTGTGCAAGCTCTTTGACGTAGGAGAGTATCCTCACGCTTTCTATGCCCTTTATAGATTCATCGTTATCCGGGAAGTAAACGCCGATGTCACCTTCAGAGAGCGCCCCGAGCACGGCATCGCAGATTGCATGGATCAGAACATCCCCGTCTGAATGGCCGAGCAAACCTTTGGGGAAGGGAACCTCGATCCCGCCGAGAAAGAGTCTGCGCCCGGGGACAAGGCGGTGAACATCAAAACCTATCCCGATTTTCATAGATTGCCTTTGAGCTGTGAAAGAATACCACGGGCAATGATGAGGTCCGCGGGCGTGGTTATTTTGATATTGTAGGGAGAACCCTCGATGACCTTCACCTTCTTGCCCAGGTGTTCAATAAACGTGGCATCGTCATATCCATAAAGCTTTTTCGCCATGCCGTCCCGATATGCCTTGACGATGAGTTCGTACTTAAACGTCTGCGGCGTCTGAACATGCCAGAGAGAATCCCTGTCGAGGGTTTTTGAGACAAAGCCTTCTTTTGAGACAATCTTTACGGTGTCCTGCACGGGCAAAGCAGGAATAACCGCATCGAACATCTCCATCAAAAAGATACCCTTTTCGATAAACGCGGGCGAAATGAATGGTCGCGCCCCATCGTGGATCAGCACGATATCGCACGGCTTTTCGATGGCCTCGATGCCGTTCCTCACGGAATCCTGCCTTAGCCTTCCCCCTATGACGAGCTTCAAAACCTTATTGAAGCGGTATTGTTCCAAAATTTCTTCCTGAATCAGGGGAAGGTCCTTCTGATTAACTACGAGATAGACACCATCTATGGATCGGCAATCCTCAAATATCTGCAGGGTGTGAACTATAATGGGTTTGTTATCGAGGAGCAAGAACTGCTTATTCGTAGCGGCGCCCATCCTCTTACCCGCGCCGCCGGCGAGTATGATCGCAAGTGTTCTCATTATGTTATCTTACCCGTTCTTCCAGCTGATATTCATCGGGAAAGTAGGATTCTTGTTCTGCCTGTCCTTTGAGTTTTGCGAAGATCATTCTCCCCGACGTGGTCTGCAATACGCTTGTCACGACGATATCAACAGACTTACCGAGAAGCTTACGCGCATCATCAACAACAACCATGGTCCCGTCGTCAAGATATCCGATGCCCTGGCCCGGTTCCTTGCCCTCCTTGAGGATTTTTATGTTCATCTGCTCGCCGGGGAGCATGGGGGGACGCAGAGAGGTAGCGAGCTGGTTCATGTTGAGCACCTCGATGCCCTGAAGCTCCGCCACCTTATTCAGATTATAGTCGTTTGTCAGAATCTTGCCGGACATCTTTTTCGCCAGGGCGATGAGCTTTGTGTCCACGTCTTTGAGCTTCGGAAAATCATAGTCAACGATCTTCACTTTTACGAAGGTCTGTTTCTGCAATCGGTGGAGCACGTCGAGGCCTCTCCTGCCTCTTGTCCTTTTTACCGGATCCTGATGATCGGCAATGTGCTGGATCTCATAGAGCACAAACTGTGGGATGATGAAAGTACCTTCCACAAACCCGGTTTCACAGATATCGGCGATTCTCCCGTCAATGATCGTACTTGTATCGAGAACCTTGGCGTCTTCGCTGCCTTCCATCCGATCAAAGAGAGGTACCTTTGAAAGATCAAGGGTCTTGCTCTTTTCCATGCCGATCTTAAAGCCCAAATACCCCATGACGAAATAAAACAGAACATAAATCGGCACGGTAATAGGTATATCCTTCATGAGCGCGAGGAGTAAGTTGGAGATAAAAAGGTTTGCCACAAACAAACTAATGGTGATGCCTACGAGGCTGCCGACGATGATCTTCAGAGCTATATCTTTGAGTTTTTCCTCTGCTTTGATGATCAGATAGCCAAGAATGAGTCCGCAGACGGCCCCGAGGAGTGCCCAGACCGTGGTATAAAATATTTCTTTTAGTATGAAATAACCGCTCAGCGTGGTGACGAGTACAAGGACTATCTGAAAGATTATATTCAAAGACTATCCTTTATGGTTATTGTTGTTCCCCTTATCCTTGTGACTACTGTGGTTATTATTGTTCAGAAAGATCTTCTCTATCTCCTCTTCAACCTTCATCTCTTCTTTCTTCAGGGCGATAGAGAGTTCCTTTGTGATGAGCCCCCGCGCTATTTCAAACATCTTCTTTTCGCCGAAAGAGAGCTCCTTCCAATGGCGTAAGTTGTAGAGCTCCTTCAGGACTGTGGCTACTTCATAGATTGAGCCGCTCTTTATCCTCTCCATGTATTCTTTGTATCGTCTGTTCCATGGCGAATTATCGTGGGTAACGTTCTTGTTATCCTTAAGGATATCGTATATCTTTGTGACCTCGCATGACCCGATCACGCAACGCAGGCCCGCGTTTTTCGCACCGTCGATGGGAATCATGATCGTCATGTCCGTGTCGAGAATACGTATGATGTAGAAAGATTGCTTGGTACCGGAAAACTCTTTCTCTTCTATGGATTCAATTTTTCCAACGCCGTGGCCCGGATATACTGCGATTTCTCCAATGCGAAACATCATACCTCCAATCGAAGCCTGCCATTGCCCGGCAGACCGACCCATATAGTAGCACATATAGCATGTAAATTCAATAAGTAATTGTTTTCATGCCGTTATCCGGCGAAGAGTGTAAATCGGGCATCTTTGTGCCCTTATCGCTTTTCCATACAGGACGCAGCACCCATTTTGTGCGCTTTTGACGGGTCAAGGCAGTCACCCGGAAAACTGTAGTCGGGAACTCGATTGGAAGATAGCCGCCATAGCCGTTAAGGATTTTATGGCGTAAGATCGGGAATAAACCCGTTCAGGACACTTTCTTGTATGAATCTGCGATCTTGAATTTTATCTCGTTCGCAACCCGGGAAAGACCCCTCTCCATGGCAATATCAAAGGCGGTTTTGTTCTCTTTGTTGGCAATTTTTACGTGCGCCCCACGTGCCAAGAAAAAGTTAATCATTCCCGCACATTTCTTGGCTATAGCACACATGAGCGCCGTATTGCCCGCGCCGTCGCTCGCATTGATATCGGCGCCCGAATCTATAAGCATTCGCGCGATCTCCATATTTCCCTGTTTTGAGGCGAAGGTGAGCGGCGTATCGCCGACCGAATCCCTCACGTTGATGTCAGCGCCCCTTGAGACAAGAAGCCTTACCACACCCGCCTGATTATTCTGACAGGCGCACATGAGCGGCGTCACGCTCTCCGCGTTCTTGGCATTTACGTCCGCCCCGCTGTCGATGAGCAACCTGGCCGTATCGGCGAAGCCATGCATGCAGGCGTAAACGAGAGGTGTGTTGCCCTTCGCGTCTGACCCATTCACGTCGGCGCCCTTGCCAATATACTGCATGGCCTGTTCAAGGTCGCCCATTTCGCTGATCTTAAATAATCCTTCTGTAAGCCGGTCTCCCACGGCTTTTCCTCGATATTACCATTATAGCCGGAGATTGGAAAAGTACAACCGGTTTTTTATGAAGGCCGCACGCTTTTCAAGGCTCTCGAGTCGCACGCACAAAAACCATTTGATGAACAACTCATTTTCCATTATAATCAACTACAATATTTTCGGAGGGAATCCCGATGGTCAAAACGAGATTCGCACCGAGCCCTACAGGTAATCTTCATATCGGTGGGGCGCGGACAGCGCTCTTTAATTACCTGTACGCCAAACATCTCAAAGGCGTGCTGGTTCTCAGGATCGAAGATACCGACATCGAGCGTTCGAAACAAGAATACGTCGACGATATTCTTGAGGGCTTGAGTTGGCTCGGTATCACCTGGGACGAAGGTCCTCTTTTCCAAAAAGAGAGGATGGATATCTATAGAGAATACGCTTTTAAGCTTCTTCAATCGGGCCACGCCTATAAGTGTTATTGCAGCGCGGAAGTATTGGAAGAAAAAAGAAAAGTTGCCTTGAGCCAGGGTAAGAAGCCGACCTACGACAGGACATGCAGGGACCTTCACCGTGATGAGATGAGCAGCGACAAGCCTTTTGTCATCCGTTTCAAGAGTCCGCTCACAGGAGAAATCGGCTTCAACGACCTCGTAAGAGGAAAGATCACCTTCAAATGCGAAGAACTCGACGATCTTATCATATTGAGGACCGACAACACGCCGACGTATAATTTCACTGTTGTTATCGACGACGCACTCATGGAAATCACCCACATTATCAGGGGAGATGACCACATTAATAACACGCCCCGCCAGATTGCCATATATGAGGCGCTCGCCTTACCGGTTCCGCAGTTCGCCCATGTGCCCCTCATTCACGGCAAGGACAAGGCGCGGCTCAGTAAACGGCACGGGGCCACGTCACTCCTCGAGTACAAGAAAGACGGTTATCTTCCCGAGGCGCTTATGAATTATCTTGCGCGACTTGGATGGGCCTCTGGCGACGAGGAGATTTTTTCGCGGCAAGATCTCATAGAAAAATTCGACCTTGCCCATGTAGGCAAATCACCGGCGATATTCGACATGGACAAGCTTTCATGGCTCAACGGACACTATCTCAAGACCCTGCCCGAGTCCCTCATAGCCGATAGGCTTCTGCCTTTCATCGAGGCCCTGGGCGTAACCGTAGAAAGGAAAGAGACGCTCGTACCGATCGTCATCAATTTGCGGGACAGGGCGAAAACGCTCAAAGAGATGGCGCAGATGGCAGAATTCTTCTTTCGCGATGATTTCCCGTATGACGAGGCCGCCCGTGAGAAGTTCATGACATCGGCTACAAAACCCATTCTCGAGGACTTTTACCGGGGATTCGAGGGCCTCCCATCGCTTGACGAAGATAAACAGAAACAGCTCCTCGAAGGTCTCGCCCATAAGTACAACGTGAAACTTGTCGGCGTTATCCAGCCTATCAGGGTTGCACTTTCCGGCAGGACCGCGAGCCCGGGAATCTTCGAGGTCATCGGTATTCTTGGCAGGCAGAGCGTGGAAAAAAGGATCCGGCGGGCGTTGACGTCAATCCCGTGACGGTTCTT
>DATKMQ010000168.1 GCA_035541755.1 Syntrophorhabdaceae bacterium | reverse complement strand
GAGCTTTTCCCGCGGCAGTGTTTCAGTGTACGCGTTCCAGTATTCCATGGATTTCACCCCTCTCCTGAGATTTAGTCAAGCATGTTTCCTATCCGCTGTTAAGCAGGGCTTACCGATCCCCCAAATTGTTCTTTGGTTCACCGCAGTCGTTCCATACAATGAAAAGCATGTTCATAGAATGTTTTATCATTTCTGATCTTTTTGTCAAGAGAAAATTGCCGGCGAAAATGGCCGATGGAGTTTTGTGCATACCACGCGCGGGATCTTCAGATGAGATTGCGGAACTAACCCCTGGTTCTCAGTCTTAGGGCCATCTCTTTGAGTATATTGATGGCCACGGCAGGATGTTCTTTTATAATGGTCTGAAAATTACTACGCGAGATGATAGCGAGTTGCGTGTTATCGGTTGAGGCGAGAGCGCTGTCTGTCCTCGGCTCCTCGAGGAACATGGATATGTCACCGAAGTACGCCCCCTGCCCGAGCGTCTGGCCCGGCGCATCGCCCTTGCGAATACTTACCTCGCCGGACAGGATGTGAAACATGCAGTTTGCCGGTTCGCCCGCTTCATAAATCATCTCACCCTCGTTGTAATCTCTCACAAACTTCTCCACGATCTGCCTCTTCACCCCTTTTGAAACGGGTCTTTTGAAAAAGAGTTTCTTGAGCAGAATGATCTCCCGGTTCCTCATGCTCGCCATCATCTCGGCCCCGAAAAGGAGCATACAAAAAGAACAATATGACCAGATGATCACAACAAAGATCGCCCTCAGGGAACCGAAGGCAAAACCATAATGGGGATTCGAAAAGACAAACCCGGAAAACAATTCCTTCATGAAGGTCCAGAAAAATGCCACAAATAGTGACGCGATCAGAAGATGGCCTACCTTGAGCCGAAGGGGTGAAAAGATCACATAAAAGAAGAGGATTGACAGAAACGTAACCACGAATGGCACCACATAATCGATCAGTCGAAAAACAAGAACCCCCCTCACCCGCATGCCCCTTGAGAATGTGTCAAAATAGAGCTCACTGATAAGGAGCGCTCCGAAGAGCAGAATGATGACGGACAGGGCGATCAAGTCCACGGTGACCGCCTTGAACAGGGAGGGTTTGTTTTCCACGTTGAAAATAGTGGCAAAGACATTTCTTGCCGCGTTGATGAGCGGCGTAATCGACCAGAAGAGTGCAATGAACCCGAACAAACCTACCGCATTTCTGTGCTCTGTGAGAAAATGCATCTCATCGCTGATCACCTTTCCGAACTGAGGAAATATATGGCCAGTAACGTGCTCGATAGCGCCTATGAGCACCTGCGGCGACATCGTCTTCAGACTAAGGAAAGAGAGCACAATAAAAAACAGTGGGATGAAAGCGAAGAAACCATAATACGCAAGAGAGGCCGCCGTGTCGAAATCATTATTCTTTACAAATGAACGCATGGATTCCCTCAAGATAAGGAAGGCGGAACTGAGTCTCGATCCTTTTGGTCTGCTCATATTATCCCCGCTTCACCTAAAAGAATATCACAGATTTATAGAAATGCCTGCCATCAATTTCTTTTGAATGTCTCCCTGCACTGCATGATACTCGCAAGGGCGACAAGAGAAGTAATGAAGAGAACCCAGAGCAAGGTTTTATACGCATGGACCTGATACATGCCGCCGACTTTGCCCGCCTTATCAAGGACGTAACCCATAAACGGCTGGAAGATGACGGCCCCCACAAAGGGAAAAAGATTGATAGCGCCCATGGAAGTCCCGGCAATCTCCGAAGGAAACAGTTCTTTCGCCGTCACAACGGCTAAGGTGCCGACAGAACTGATCGTGACCCCAAGGAGAAAAAAAAGCAGAAACAGCCACGGTACTGACAACCTTTCAAAGAAAATGAGCATCGTTAGCCAGCAAATACAGTTGAGAACCGAGGTTCCAACGAGTACCTTGCTTCTGCTTCGGAGCGTCCTGTCGGAAAGATGACCGATGAGGGGACTGCCAAAGATCATCGCGAAAGCGATCATAGAGAGTATGCCTCCCGCCGCACCCTGCGAGAGCCTGTGCACGTCCACGAGGTAAGGCCCGGCCCAGAGACCGAAAAAACCAAAGAGTGCCCCTCCCCTCATGACAAACCAAACCGCTATCGCCCAGAAGGAGGTGTCTCTGGAAATGATCTTCAGATCCCGCATCACGGGTCTTGCCTGTACTTCCGGCTCGCAGCCCCGATTGCCCGAATAGATCGGGCCTCTTGCCTGCGACGGCCTCTCTTGCACAAAAAACCAAATCAATGACGTAATGACGACAGAAACGATGCCGACGAGGATCATGGAAGCCCTCCAGCCGAGCCTTACGGTCGAGAGCGCGAGCGGGGTTGTGGCTGAGAACCATCCGACGCCGCCCACTGCCATGAGCACCCCCGATACCCTGGCAAGTTCTTCTGCGCGAAACCACTCGGCGAGGATACACATGACGGCCACAAATATGGCGGAGAGTCCGAACCCAACCACGGCCCTCGATAAAAGGGCAATCTTGAAACCGGGGGATAAGCCGAAGAGCACGGTGCCAACGGAGGCGATGAGGCTAAAAAGTACGATAGTCTTCTTTGCCCCCCATGAATCGGTGATAAGGCCCACAGGGATCTGCATGGCAGCGTAAGGATAGAAGTATGCCGAAGCTAAAAGGCCTAGCGATGCCCCGGAGATCGAGAACGCCTGGGTGAGCTCCCGCGCCACCACAGCCGGAGCAACCCTGTGAAAATAGACGATGAGGTACTGAGCCCCGAGCACCCCGAAAATGGACCAGCGATAACCGTTCATTCGCCTCATGCCTTTCAGGTACCACGAATCGCGGCCGCCTTTCCAGGGAAAAATTTACAAAACCCTTCTATTTTATGTAGAATAGATTCGCGGCTCACCCATGCGCCTGTGCTCGTGGAGAGGACGAATGATGAACCCCGGAACCGGCAAGAGACTCTCTATGGCGACTTCTGTCGCGAGAGGGGAAGGCTCCACGAGCTTATGCTCGTGGAAGGGGGCAGATGGTAGGCCCCGCACAGACAGCCGAACCAGCGACTTCTGTCGCGAGAGGGGAAGGCTCCGACAGCTTCGCTGCCGGAGGGGGCGACGTGAGCCCCAGAAAAATGAAAGAGGACATTTTATGAACAGACAAACTATAACTACCTTGCTCAATGTGGTAAAAGGCACAGTTCCACCTGATGCTATCATTACGAATGGAAAGATTGTGAACGTCTTTACCAATAGCATTGATGAAGGTTTTTCTCTGATCATTAAGGACGGCTATATAGCATCAGTCGAAGAGAACGCGCTTGCCGCTTCGTACAAGTCTGCCAATGTAATTGACGCCAGGGGCCTCTATCTCTGCCCGGGCTTTATAGATGCCCATACGCACGTAGACGGCATCTATTCCTTTTCTGAATTCGTCCCTTATGCAATTAGGGGAGGCACCACCACAGTGGTGACAGAGACGAGCGCCACCTCGTGCGCCGCCGGCATGGAGGGCCTGAGGGCTTATATGGAGGGCACTCGCGGCTACCCGCTCAGGTGTTTCTTTCTCGCGCCGCCTCTCACGCCACCTTTTCCCCGGATGGAAAATTCTCTGGGACTCACGCTTAGAGAGTTTTCCGCCATGCTCAAAAGAGATGACGTGGTCGGTATCGGGGAAGCCTACTGGACACGGATAGTGGGCGGAGACAAAAGAATATTGAGCCAGGCAGCGTACGCGCTCTCTCTCAACAAACGCCTTGACGGCCATTCCGCCGGAGCCCGAGGAAAAAGACTTATCGAGTATATCCTGACAGGCATTACCTCCTGCCACGAATCGATCAACGTGGATGAAGTGATGGAGAAGTTACGCTCCGGCCTCTACATAATGATCCGAGAGGGCTTCGTGAGACAGGAACTGCCCGAGCTATCAAAGCTCAAGGACATGACCTTCGACAAGCGACGATTAATGCTCGTCTCGGATTTCTTCGACGCCGTGATGCTCTCTCGGGAGGGATATCTCGACTCTATCGTAAGAAAGGCCATACGCTACGGCTTCTCGCCGATGGAGGCGATCAAGATGGTAACCATCAACCCTGCGGATTATTATGGCATGAGATATCTCGGGGCCATCGCCCCTTTGAGGTATGCCGATATGCTTTTCTTAAGTGATCTTGACCGCGTGGCCATCGAGAAGGTCATGGCGGGCGGCGAGATCGTCTGGGAGTCCGGAAAATTCCTGAAGGCAATCAAGCCTCATCAATACCCGCTAAACGTACAGAAAACCATCACAACGAAGCACGTGAGCGAAGACGATTTCAAGATCAAGGCGCGGGGAAAGCGCCAAACCATCCGGGTCATCGAGATCGTAAATCCAACCATCACCAAGGAAGTCGAGGTAAAGACAACGGTCAGCGGTGGCTACCTGGAAAAAGACCTATCAAACGATATCATCCCCGTTGCCGTTATCAATAAGAGGAAACCCGCACAACGAGGCAGAGGATTTATCAGGGGCACGGGCATCAAGAACGGGGCCGTGGCCACAACGGTGATATGGGACACGGGCAATATCCTCACCATCGGAAGCCACGAAAAAGATATGGAAGTTGCTGTGAACAGGTTGATCGATATGCAGGGGGGTATCGTGATCGCTCGGGATGGCAAAGTTGTTTACGAACTGCCTATGCCGCTTTTCGGCATCATGTCCCGCGCGCCCATTGAAGAGATTGCGCGTAAGACAGAGGAGCTTGAACGAACATTACAGGAGATAGGCGCGAGCCTTGCGAGGCCTTTTCTCAACATCCAGACCATCCCCTTCACGGGACTACCTTTCCTCAGGATCTCAGACAAAGGGCTTGTTGATGTAAAGAAAAAGAAGCTCGTCTCTATTTTTGTGAAGGACAAACAGGGATGACTGGAACGGTTGCGGGCGATTCTATTTCGAGAAACTGATTTTGTTCTCTCTCCCCGCGAAAAGCCTCCTGATATTCTCTTTGTGCTTTATGTAAATACAGAGGCCAAGCGCTACAGAAAGGAGACAATACGCCAAAGGGGCCTTGAGTGCAAAGAGCGCAATTGGCATGACGCCCGTACCAGCGAGTGATCCCACCGACACATACCGCCATGTCAGAAAAACCACGACGAAGAGGACAAAACAGATAAGCAGAGTCATGGGCGCTATGGCGAGATAGACACCCGCAGCGGTTGCAACGCCCTTTCCTCCTTTGAACTTCAAGAAAACGGGAAATATGTGTCCCAGGAAAACTGCAAGCCCCACGAGGGCGACGAACATATGCGGGTCGCCTTGCTCAATGGCTATGAACACGGGGAGAAACCCTTTAAGCACATCGCAAAAGAGCGTCATGATCCCAAGCCCCTTGCCCGCCGACCTCATGACGTTCGTGGCCCCGATATTGCCGCTCCCTGTCTTTCGAGGGTCTTTGCCTTTGATTCGGGCAAGAAGCACGCCCACAGGCACGGAGCCTATCAGGTAAGCGCAGCAGACAAACAGGATGTGAAGCATTCACTTAAGATAGTGGAAACCAAAGCCCTTGTCAATACACAACACCATCTATGCGCTGCAGAGCTTAAATCTCCGCGGCGTTAGTGCTTTACAAGCCATTCAATTCCTGCTATATACTTTAATTGAGAAGAGTCAGAACCGGCAGCAATTGTGGAGGTGATATATATGACTCAATGGCAATGTGTGAGTTGCGGCTACACCTTCGGGGCCGATGCCCCGCCTGATAAGTGTCCTTCCTGCAAAGAAGACTGCACGTTCCGAGACGTGAGCTGTTATATACCCGACTGTGGAGGGCCGGGTAACATTGATCCGAATATCGCGGCACAGAAGAGAGAACCGGTAAAGAAGACGACATAGCTTAACATGCCTGGGTGGCGGAATTGGCAGACGCAAGGGACTTAAAATCCCTCGGAGCTTTGCTCTGTACGGGTTCAAGCCCCGTCCCGGGCATTAATATTCCACCCATTTCTTCAACATATCCACAAAATAAGCTCCGCACACCCGATCCTGAAATTATTATATTCTCATTGATGACCCGAGCATTACCCTCAATTTCAAAACCCACTTGACAAATCCTGCACGTGCATTATGATGATCATTAGGAATCATTCTTGAATACTAAAGACTCGGCGGTCGATAAGCTCAGGAAGGAGGGGCTCAAGGTTACGCCTCAGAGGCTCGCTATCATCGAGGTGTTTGCCGGAAAGCGTGATTCCCATCCTGGCGCCCGTTCCGTGCATGAGGAGGCGAAAAAGAAAAAGAAAAGTTTGAGCCTGTCCACAACCTATGCAACGCTTAACGAGCTCTCCCGACTGGGTATCGTCAAGACGCTGCAGTTTGATGCAATGGAGAACCGCTACGAAGGTAACCTTGAAGAACACCTCAATCTAATCTGTAAGCGTTGCGGTAAGATCTTTGACTACAAAGTGTCTCCTGTTGCCGACCGGCAGCAGATAAGCAAGGAAAAGGGCTTCTCGGTTACGGACACGAGGCTCGAGTATTACGGGTATTGCAGGGACTGCCGCGCACAGGCACGAGCGCACGGAGATAAGTGCGTCGAGGACAAGAATGGCTAACGGACCTGTGTCCTTCCCGTTTTATTTGGCATGGGCTTGTTCACTGATTCCTCAGCCAGTTGGCCAGCGAAACGGTACGGTTCATAGCAGCGCTCTTCAACAATTCGCAGAACCAAAGGAGTAATTACCATGGATGACAAAAAAACAGACAGAGTTTACGAACACACTGCAGGGGGCGGCACGACAAATAGGGACTGGTGGCCCAACCAATTGAGGCTCGATATCTTGCACCAGCACTCCTCCAAGTCAAATCCCATGGGCGAGGGTTTCAACTACGCCAAAGAGTTCGAGACCCTTCACCCACCCCAGCTAACTAATTAATTTTATTGGATTTGGTTGCTGAAATACTCGCTTCTATTTCGCTTCTATTTTCGCTTTCATTAAGCCGTCTAACTTTTCTGGAATT